>JALNZQ010000002.1:0-22182 GCA_023229165.1 Methanothrix sp. | reverse complement strand
TTTGCAAAGAGAGTATCTGTTCGTCATGAGGTCGCTGACCAAGTCCTTCGGCGTGCCGGGCCTGCGCCTGGGTTTTGGAGTGACCAATGCAAGGCTTGCCGGTATTTTGAATCTGGCCAGAATTCCTTGGTCCATCGGCTCGCTCGCCTCTGCAGCCGCAGAGTATCTTTTAGGCTGCGAGGAGCATTTGGAGAGAAGCCGCCGGGTCATAAAAGAGGAACTGGCCTGGCTGGAGTCGGCCCTGCAAGGACTGGGGCTGCAGCCCCTGCCCAGCCGTGTCAACTTCATACTGGTGAATATCGAGCCCTCCGGCCTAGCCTCCGATGTCCTGGCGAAGAGGACCATGGCCCAGGGCGTGCTGGTGCGAGACTGCCAGTCCTTTGGCCTGGGAAAAAGCTACATCCGAGTAGCAGTGCGTAGCCGCTCTGAGAACGAGCGGCTGATAGCCGCCCTGGAGAGGTCTCTTTTATGCAGAGATTGAATTGCGAGAGATTTCCCTGCCACTCCAAAGAGCAGGACTGCGCACTCTGCTTTTGCCCATTTTATCCCTGCCGGGACAAAAGAACGGGCGGCAAAGAGCAGGGCGGCACCTGGTGCTGCGAGTCCTGTCAAATCATCCACCGCCCTGACGTGGCCGACATGGTACTGGACGCACTCATGAAGGGCGAGGCTGTCGGCACGGTCTGGAAGAAGCTGGAGGCGCATCTGTGAGGAAGAGGCAATGATTGCAGAAAGCCTGGCCGTATTTCTCCTGGCCGCGGCCTACGACATCCTCTTAGGCGAGATGCCGGCGAGAATTCATCCTGTAGTCTGGATCGGAAAATTCATTGCCTTCCTGCGCGCCCATGCCCGGCCCAGCAGGGCGAGCGGAATTGCACTGGCCATAATTGTAATAGTAGTAACCGTTCTATCCGGCCACTTGCTGGTCAAGGCTGCAGGATTTGTCCCCCTATTGCCACTGCTCGTCTCAGCCTACCTATTCAAGTCCACCTTCGCGATCAGGTGTCTTCTGCAGGTCTCTCGGGACATCGGACAGATGATCGACAGGGACATGGACGAGGCCAAGTCGATGCTGCCCGCACTGGTGGGCCGCGATACGACCTCGCTTTCCAGAAGTCAAGCCAGCTCGGCGGTGATAGAGTCGCTCTCGGAGAACTATGTGGACTGCATCCTATCGCCCATATTTTACTATCTGCTCTTTGCGCCATTCGGCCTGGGCCTGGAAGCCGCTCTGGCCTTCAAGGCCATCAGCACCATGGACTCCATGATCGGCTATAAGACCAAAGGTCTCAAGGAGCTGGGCTTTGCCGGAGCAAAGCTCGATGATCTGGTCAACTTCCTTCCCGCCCGCCTATCCATTATTCTCATCGCCCTGGCCCGGCCCGCCAGCGCAAGCGCGGCTCTTCGAGCCGCTTTCCGCTATCATCGCGCTACCCCCAGTCCCAACTCCGGCTGGCCCATGGCGGCTCTCGCCGGCGCACTCAATATTCGCCTGGAGAAGCCCGGCTACTATGTGCTGGTGGAGGAAGGAATGGTGCCTGATACATCGGACGTGCCACGAGCCCTGCATCTTATGCAGACTGCAATCGCCCTAACCTTAGCCGCGGCGTTATTGGTCCTGTTCTATTCAGCATAATGTTTATCCGATTCGAGAGAAGAATTAAGGCGAATGGAAATAATGGGAGATCTCCTGGAGAAGGTTCGCGAGTTTGCGTCGCACGACTTCACCAAAGAAGAGGCCCAGAAGCTCTTTGGCTGGAATGTACGCGATATCGCGGTCAAGAGTAAAGAGAGCGACGAGAGTTATATTTACATCACCTTTGAAAACCAGTACACACTTTTCATCAGGTACTTTCTCAACTTAGATCCAACAGAGACAGAGGATACCTGCGAGTTTACCCTGGGCCTGCATACCGACCTGCGCTCCCGCATCAAATACGACATACATTATGCGGGCTACATCCATGGCCAGGGATACATCAGGCTGCGCATCGCCGAAACAAAGAACCGAATGCAGCAAATAGTACTGGAGGAATTTTATGTCCCGGCCTTAAAGAATGTCTACAAGCCCATCATCCTCAAGTTCGAGGGCTTTTACAGCCGCGACTTCTTTGGCGTGGAGGCGGCCCCTGGCAACGGCGAGATATTTTATGCCCCGGTTCGCTACAGGAGCGAGCATAAAGCCGCTCGCATCGGTGAGGTGATGGGGCGACTGACCGAACTGGATCTGCTCCTCAAGGAACCGCAGATCAGGCATGCCCTGGCGGAGAACGACCTGCAGCTGAGTCTATTGCCATCCATGGTCTGGTCCGACCTCTAGCAAATCCTGCTTTGCTGCAATGTGACAGGCAACGACAGAGGCAGCTTTTCAGAATCTTCTTTTTCCCTATTCACCAGCAGAGTTTTGGTGCTGGCTCCTTCCTCATGACAGGATAATTGCAGGACGTCGGCACAGTCCTGTGCACCCTCATCCTTGCAGCCGGCACGCCCCATATATCCGAGCCTGACGGCTTCCCGCTCTCCAAGTGCTGCCATCTCCTCAGATCGCGCATAATCCCCCTGGTCCAGGAATAGACGGCGAAGATCCTGGTAAATGGCCAGAGAATCATGTATTGCCCCCAGGCGGCTCATGGCTGCCAGCGCCTGCTGCAACTTGACCAGAGCATGAGGATAGTCCTTGACCTGCAATGCCAGCCTTCCTAGATTGGCAATGGCCTTTGCCTCTTCATAGGGGTTGGACAGCATTCTTGCCTGGGATAAAGCCCTCTCAAAACTACTCATTGCCTCTTGGAGGCGACCTTCCTTCTGATAAATCTCTCCTTGCGTATTGTAGAGCAGGATGTTGAGGATCGGATAATCGGTACGAGATATGAGCGTCTCCGCCCGACTGAGATAGAATTCGGCCTCAACCAGCCGCCCCTCCCTGACCAGGAACTGCGCCCTGGCCAGATATCCCTCGCATAGATCGGGCGGGGCTTCCAGTTCCTCTTGCAGGCGGATGGCCAGGCGGAAGTGATCTTCGGCCTCTTTCGCCAGGCCTCTCACGCCAAGGATGATTCCCAGATGAAGCATAGCCTGGGCGATACAGGGAGCGGCCTGCAGCCTCTGAAAGATCTCCAGGGCATCGCCAAAAAGCGTGACTGCTCCGGCAAAATCGCCCTTGTCCTTATAAACCAGGGCCATATTTAAGCGGATCTGAGCCTGGTTGTAGATCTCCCCTACGGCCGCAAAAAGCTGCAGGCTCTCTTGGTAGCAAGAGATGGAAGACTCCCACTGGCAACGGTCCGCAAAAGAGCCAGCCAGTGCACAGAGCACCTCTGCCTGACCGGAGAGGTCTCCTTGTGCTTTCAACTCACCAAGCTGCTTATGGTAATCATCGAGATTTTCAAGGATGCCGCCCCGGCCAGGCCTTAGCATGTCGATATTGGCCTGCATCTCCGCGGCGCCCTGCATATCTCCCAGGCGCTTTAAAAATTCCAGGCCCCTTAAGAAATGCTCTTTGGCTAAACTGCGCTCGCCTCTGCGATGGTAGAAGTTGCCCAAATTGCCCAGCACCTGCGCCGCCCCAGCCATATCCTCCAGCCTCTCGAAGAGATCCAGGCTCTCTTGATAGCACTCTAAAGCCTGGGACCATTCGCCTCTCTTGTAGCAGAGGCAGGCCATATTGCTCAAAACGGATGCCTGGCTTTTATCATCACCCTCCTTAGCAAAGCCTTCCCGGCTCTGGCGGTAGTTCTCAAGAGCCCCCGTCCAATCGCCGCGCCGGTAACAGATATTGGCCAGGTTGTTTTTGGCCACCGCCATGGAATAGACGTCTCCTAACCGCTCCAAGATGGCCAGGCTCTCCTGATAGTTTTCCATGGCACGGTTCCACTCACCCAGATCTGCTTGCAGATTTCCCCATGAGCATAATACCGCCGCCTCCGCCTCCGAGTCACCCATGGAACGAAGCGAATCCAATACCCGAACATAGCTGGCCTCTGCCTCTTGCCATAGACCAAGCCGAAGAGATACCTTGACCAGGCCATTTTGAGCTGCAGTCATGGCTAAGGAGTCTTGCCGCTCTATTCCCAGCATGAGGCAATCCTGAAAATGCAACAAAGCGTTCTTCAGATCCCCCTTCTCGGCCTTAGCGTTGGCCAAGCCAAGGAGCGACTGCCCCTCGCCACTCTGGTCACCCGTCTCTCGGAAGATCTCCAGGCTCTTAAGGTACATATCCTCCGCCGTTTCCAACTCGTCCTCCTGGTAATAGGCAGCCGCCAGATTCGCAAGAGTTGTGGCCATACCGTGCAGATCATTTTGAGCACGCTTGGCATCCAGACTCAAGTTATAGCATAAAATGGCCTTGCGGATGTCTCCCCGATCCGAGTGAAGATTTCCCAGATTGTTTTGCGCCAGAGAAAAACCATGAAGATCCCCCAGATCTTCAAAAGCCTGGGCTGCCTGCTCAAAATAATTCTGGGCATTATCCCAGTCGCCCTTGCACTGAGCTGTCAGACCCAGGGAGAGCTTGATGCCAGCCCCTCCTGCAACATCTGCCCCATCTCTGGCCGCCAGGCTCTTTTGCAAATAATCCTCGGCAAGAGAGAACTCTCCTTTGCTCTGGTAGATAAGGCCCAAATTGGCCTCTGTCTGGGACTGACCCTGCTCATTGCCCAGTTCCTGGAAGATATCTAAAGCGCGGATATAGCAGTCTAAGGCATCCTCCAGATCCCCATTCAGATGGCATAAGCTTCCCAAATTGGAGAGCGCCTCAGCCGCGGGCAAGCATTTTCCGTTCTGAATTAACAGATCTACAGCCTTCTGAAAGCAAACTTTTCCAGAGCGGTATTCGCGCCGGTCGGCATGAATCTGTCCCATGCAGCTGTATGCATCGGCAATGGCATGGGGGTCATTTTGCTGCTCTCTGATCTCCAGGCATTGCCGGGAGCATTGCAAAGCCTCATCGAGCCGATTCTGCCTGCAATAATTGCCGGCAAGCAATATGAGAAGATCAGCAACGCTGCATAGGTCGCCCTGACCTTGCATGATCTCTCTGGCCCTCTCTAAATGATCCTCTGCAAGGGCGTAGTCACCCAAATCCAGGAAGCATTGCCCCATGCGACTTTGAGCGCGAGCGGCCAGGAGTGTGTCACTTTCTTCTAAGGTCGGCAGGCTCTTTTCATAATGGTCTACAGCCTCTTTGAGCCTGCCTTCCAGGAAAAAGAAATCAGCCAATTGAAAACGCATCCTTGCTGCGCCTATCTCGTCGCCAATGTCTT
Organism: Methanothrix sp.; assembly: GCA_023229165.1. Taxonomy (GTDB): domain Archaea; phylum Halobacteriota; class Methanosarcinia; order Methanotrichales; family Methanotrichaceae; genus Methanothrix. Next base: position 16,921 of record JALNZQ010000002.1, on the reverse strand, counting down.
GCAGATGGTGCCGGGCTTTTTCCAGGCAGCTTTCCACCTTATTTGCCGCCCCGGTGAACTGATAGACGGATGCTAGTGCTGCGAGCGATGCCGCCATTGCCCCCTGGTTGCCGGCCTTCTCCCCCTCGGAGATGCTCTTCTGATAGCATTCCTCCGCCCCGGCATAGTTGCCCCTTATCTGGCATAGCTCTCCCAGGCAGTAGAGCACATCGGCCCGACCTCTATGATCATCGCCATCGAGCAAACGAAGCGCCCTGGAATAGCACTGCTCCGCGTTTGAGATATCTCCTTTCCGGCAACCGGCCCTGCCTAAATTTATCAGGACAGAGCACATAAGAGGCAGGCTCTTGCCCTCATCAAGGACCTGCAAGGCTTTTTCGTAGAACAGGCAGGCTCGATCCCAGTCCTCATCATCATGGTAGAGGATGCCCAAAGATAACCAGGCCTGCGCCTCCCCCTCATCGTCTCCCTGCGACTGGGCCAGACGGGCACTCTTCTCAAAATACTCCTCGGCTGCGCGACGAAAAAAGAGGCTGGCAGCCAGGCGACCCAGATTAAACCAGGCAGAAGAACTGCTACTACCGGAGAGAGAATCAGCCAGCCCAGCGAGCCTCTTTTGCATCTGATCCTCATCGGAGGAGAGTATGGCCTCAATGAAGGGGGAAACGAGATCAGACCCCTGGCCAGAGAGGCTGCGCAGTCGCTTTGGCTCGTAGCCTCCCGGCTGGCAAAGGGCATCGGCTAAGATGCCTAGAGAGAAAACGTTGCCGTAATCAGTCATCTTGTCCACCCTTTGTAACAGAATTAATAAATGTAATATGTAAAAATGACTTAATTGATAATTTCACGCATGCATAGACAGTAAACTTTGATACTATATTATCATGATATAGCGGCCATGGCTTTTCCATACCACATAGCGGATCAGTATCAAATATCATATATTCCTCTACAACCGCTAAAATATACACCACTAACCTATACTCTGAGTATTAACTGTCCACCCATATATAAGTTACCATTTCTTTTGATTGTTTTTTTAATAACTAGATTAAATTAATATAATTCACATAAAATGATATAATAAGATTAAGTGTATTAGATGCGCAGGTATGATTCATATTAATATTATTATCAATAATTATCGTTGTTTGTCGACTGCAGGGACGATCAAAAACGGTATTGTATATATAATTGTAATGTTAACTAAATATAGATAAATAACTTCTCTTAAAATATTTAGACTAAAAATAACGTCGAATCAAAAAGGGACAGTTACACATATCCATTCATTCAATATCTGCTATAAGTACTTAATCATGGCAAACAAAAAAATCAAGTGACAAAAAAAATTTGATAAGCCCTCCACTAAGAGCTACCTCAAGACCAGCTTCAAAGCACGCTGGGGACAGCCCGTGATGCAGGCTCCGCACTGAATGCACTTGCCAGAATCGGCCACGACCCTCCAATCCTCGAAACGAAATGTGCTCGTTGGACATATGGAAACACACGCCCCGCAATGCACGCACTCATTCTCATCTCGGATGACGGGAATCTCCAGGGGCACGACCTTTACCCCGCGCCTCTCGAATGCCTCCTTTACCACCAAACACTTGTCCTGTGGCACTTCCAGGACAATCTCTCCGCTCACAGCATCGATGCTGGCTCTCTCGATGTTCAACAGTGCACCGGTTTCCAGGATGACTGAGGCTATGACAGGATAACGCACAATGCCAGGAGCTACATGCAGCATGAGTTTCATGTTCTATCGCCTCCGCGCGAAGAGCCGGGATAGGTGATTACTGGTGATCATTCCAATTACCTTATTGTCTCCGTCTACCACCGGCATTGCCGAGATGCTGTGCGTATCAAAGGTGCGAGCCGCGAGTTCAATGGGCTCATCCGCTTTGACAGAATAAACCCTCCGGGTCATGATATCACCAATGCGAGAGGATTTGCCACCCGCCACTGCCTTGGATATATCCCAGGCGGTGATTATGCCCATCAGCCGTCCGTCCCTGGAGATCACAGGCAGGTGATCGAAGCTGCCGCCCACAATCAGCCTGGCCGCTTCCTCTACCCCGATGTCCTCTCGAACCGTGACCACGTCGCGACTCATTACGTCGCCCACGTTTGGCGATTCCTTGGTCTGCTTCATGGGCCGGGAGCTGCCCACACGGGACAAAGGCTCCACTGCACAGCTTAACAGAAACTCGCCTTTCTCCACCTGCTGTTTTAAAGTGAGAGCCACTTCCCTGGCTACATGGAAACTGGAGAGTGAAGAGGTAGAGACCTCATTTCCATTAATCTCAATCATTCCCGACTTCAGATCTTCGTAGCTTACCATCTTCAAAGAGGGCCGATCCCGGCGAGCGATGCCGTAGTCCATCACAGGAACTGTGATGTCTCTATCCCGCACGGCTGTGCTACGGGCCAACTTTTCATTGAGTATTGGTATGGGAATGCCAATCCCGAGGTATAGACTGGGGCCGTATTTATGAAATGTCGCCGCTCTGAGAAAACGATTATTCATCTTCTTCATGTCGCCCGTGACCATGAGCGTGGAGAAGTTATTCTGGGGATTATGCTGCGTGCCCGATCCCATGACGTACCCTTGGGCCCCGGCCAGAAAGATGCGCGTACCGATTCCAATGTAATCGAAATTCGGATCATTGGATAGCGGGGAGAGAACACCCGAGCCGCTGTAGTGAATATTGCCAAATCGGGGAAGCAGTGTGCCCATGTAAGTATGCATGGTACGGTCGGCGGAATTGGTGGCCGCATTGTAGCGCTGGTAAGCGTTGCGGGGATTGACCATGATGGCCTGATTGAAATCCTCCAGGCGCAGGCTGGTCTCGAGCTCCATCTGTGGATAGCAGTCTGTGCCCGCACCATATGCGTCCACCTCTATCTGCTTTCCCGAAATGAGATCTTCCATGACATGCGCTCCGCCGTACTCTATTCCTCGGTCCTCGGAGGGCTGCGTCGCGCCTAAGAATAGATCGACAGCAGCGACTCCACCGTAGGCTTCTACTTTATTGAGCAGAGCTTTGGAAATTTTTATGGGCGGGTCGCTATGGCCCAGATTGAGAAATACACCCGAGGAGCACATGGCTCCAAAGGTTCCAGTGGTTACTACATCCACCTCGCGCACGGCTCCGGCAAGGCCCAGCTCGTCCACGATGTCAGGCATCTCCTCTGCCGTTACGACGCGGGCGCTCCCGTCGCGAATGCGTTCGTTGATATCCGCTAACGACTTCTCTTGCACAGACGTCCCAAAAGTCGGCAATCCGATAAAAACTTGTTGGGCTTTTCCTGTCCAACAACGTTATCTGCCTTAACTGAATGGACAAGAGCCTATGCCACAGATGCCTGGCAAGAGAATCGTTCTCACAAGCGACACCACCATGATGAGCAGCTATCACGGTGGAGTGATGCTCGGATTTGCCGCCATAATGCCCAGGGCGGCTTTGCCTGACTGGATTTTTCATAAATTTTTCTGTCCGCCCGTGCCTGCCGCAAAGGACGGCTCGGCAGAGATCGCCCCTTGCGGCATGCGAAAGGTAGAAGCTGCATTGTTGGAAGCGGGCTTCTCCCGAGAGGATGTAATGGTGGCCCATCCCGATCATCTGGACGGGGCCATCGGACCGCAGACGAAGATCGTAGGCATAACTCATGATGATCCCATGGGGAAGATTGCCGTGCGGGAGATCGAAGATATCATCGGCAGGGGACCGCCCTTCAACCGCTCCAAGTTTCTGGAACTGGTGCGCCATCCGCTCATTAGAAAGCACGGGCCGAAGGTAGTAGTAGGTGGCAACGGCGCCTGGGAGGTGATGGGCGAAGACGTAAACGTGGACCACATTTACCTGGGTGAAGGAGAAAGCGATTTTCCAGAGATATGCAGAAAGATCATTGGTGGGGAGAGCGTCCCGCCCGTTATCCGGGGCAAAGCGGTTCTGGGAGAGGCAATTCCCGTCAATCGCGGGGCGACCATCGGCGGCATTGTGGAGATCGGCAGAGGCTGCTGGCGAGGCTGCGCCTTCTGCTCGCCTGCCATGCGCACCTTACGCCACCGGCCTGTCGAAAAAATCCTGGAGGACGTGCGGGTGAACCTGGCCGGCGGCCAGAAGGACATCATCCTGCACAGCGAGGATGTCTTCTCCTACGGTTACCGCGACGGCAAACCTGACGAAAAGAAGATATTGGAAATGGTATCAGCAGTAAAGCAGCTCGGGCCGAAGACCATTGATGTCTCCCACCTGAGCCTGGCTTCAGTTCATCAAAACCAGGGACTCTTGCGCAAGGTATCACAGATCGTAGGCGTGGGCTCGGATCAGAATCACATGTCTGCCTGGATCGGCATTGAGACAGGAAGCTGCCGCATCCTTAAGATGCACATGCCGAATAAAGCGCAGCCCGAAAAAATCGACAATTGGCCTGAAATTGTAAGGGATTGTTACCGTCTCTTCGCTGAAGAGTCCTGGCTGCCTGTAGCCAGCCTGGTCCTGGGTCTACCGGGAGAGACGGCAGAGGATGTCATAAAGACCACTGAGCTGGTGGAGTCTCTTATGGATTACACCGGGCTCATGCTGCCCCTCTTTTTCACCACAATCGCCGATACGAAGCTGGGAGGAAGAAAAGGCTTTGCCAAAGAGGAGGCCCTGCCCGAGCACTGGCAGCTGGTCGGATTATGCCTGGAGTATAACCTGCGGCATCTCAAGAAACTGCACCGCCTCTATCGAGAGAGGATGACAGCGGGACCGGCGGTTCACGCCGCCCTGACGGGCATAAACATGATGGCGGACCTCGTGCTAAGCAAGTACATGAAAAGGATGAAAAGAGGCGAGCCGCCTAATTGATTTTTCATTAAATTTTTCAATAATTTTCCAGAACAGACCTCACAACACCCTTGTGATCTCCCTTGAGGGAATAGACGTTATGGTCCCCGGAAACGTCAATGCTCAGAATGCCCAGGCGAGTGTTCATGAGCCCCACCATGGCCGAAACTCCCCGATAGCTGACGTCAAAACCCTCCTTCGCGAGGTAGGTGAAGACGTCCTCTGTGGTGTAAGCTCCATCGCTCAAAAACAGCTTTAAGACAGCCTTCCGAATTCCTATTCCGTCCCGTTTAAGATAATTTCTGAGCCTCTCCTGGATTCGTTCTTCAGCGCTTTCCATCCGGCAAAATCACCGCCTTCAAGCAATGAATTTAAGGATTATAAAGGTATTCTCTCTACGACCAGTCCATCCTCAAATGGATACTTCTCAATTATACTGAGAATACATGAGACGCTTTTTAGCTCTTCGGTTATATCCTCCAGGATAGAAGCGGCGATTTCTATCCTTCCCTCTTTGCAGGAGTACATACCTTCGGGAACCTCAAGATCCTCAATAATCTGCAAAGCTGCCTGCAGATCGCCCTCGATTATGCCGTGAATTATGGTGCCCTCCTCGCTCACAAAATCAAAGGGCTGCGCCGTTCGATTCGCCCGGCGCAAGAGTCGCTCTTTGAGCTGCACCGCATCCTTGAAGCGGGAGGGGCAAAAGTGCACTTTTATATCATCTTTCAGGAAATGCTCCCTGGCGACCTCTTCGCTCCCTATTGCTCCGCAGCCAAGATCCTCCGGCGAATAGCCCGCTGTGGCGAGGCCTGCATAGTTGGTCTCGGAGAACTCCAGCTCGTTTAAGTTCAAAAAAGCATCAGCATCCCTTACCGCCTCGATGATGGCAGGAGACGGCTTTATAGAAGGTATCTCTACGCCCGCTATCAGGCCCAGGGCTTTGGCCTGCCGCAGGGCCTCCTTAAGCCCGATGGGACGAGACCATTCAGAGATCGGTGGATGAAAGCGGATCTCGTCAAGGCCGGCCTGCTTTAGCTGCTCTAAGACCTCGCGACCGGGAAGAAGGCCGGTATAAAGATGGATGTGATGCGACTGCCCACGCGCACGTTTCAAAGCCCGGATGCACTCCAGTACATAGTCTAATTTCAAAAGCGGCTCGCCGCCTGTGATTCCTGTGCCCAAGGCGTCGATGGCGCAGGCCTCCGCCAGGATGTCATCTATTTCCCGCACAGGCATTTCATCGGCAAAGACCAGGTCGCGGCCCCGTCGCTCCTCGGACAGCGGACAGTAGAAACAACTACGCGGACAATTGCCGGTGACAAAGAGCACCAGGCCCGCCCCCTGCCTGCAGATGCGGCAGCCAGGCGTTAGGTAATTGTAAATCGATCCCACAGAATCTTCTTGCCACTCTAACATTGCAAAAGATACGAGTGGTGTTGGCTTAATTAGATTTGTATCCAAACGGTTATCAGAGTGAAGAGGCCATTATTCTGATATTAAAGAGATGGTTATTTGTGAGAGAATATCTTCTCGGAAACGCCGCAATTGCCAGAGGACTCCTGGAGGCAGGAGTTGGGCTTGTCGCCGGTTATCCCGGCACTCCCTCCTCAGAGATCATCGAAACGCTGGTAAATCTCAAGGGCGAGAGGCCGCCGCACGTGGAATGGTCCGTGAACGAGAAAGTTGCCCTGGAGGTGGCAGCAGGAGCCTCCTGGACTGGCCGGCGCGCCGCAGCCACCATGAAGCACGTGGGTTTGAATGTGGCAGCAGATCCCTTTATGACCCTTGCCTATCTGGGCGTGGGCGCGGGACTGGTGGTGATCTGTGCCGATGATCCCTATTGCCATTCCTCGCAAAATGAGCAGGACTCGAGGCGTTATGCCCAGTTTGCCGGCATACCCTGCCTGGACCCGAAAAATCCGGAGGAGGCAAAGGAGATGGCCGTTTTTGCCTTTGAGCTCTCAGAGAAATTCAATATCCCGGTCATGCTCAGGCCCACCACGCGCGTCTCTCACGCCAGAGAGGACGTAGAGATCGGCGCGGCCGCGGCCCGCGGCGGGCAGTGCCGGTTCATCAAGAATCCTGCGCGACGAGTGGCCCTGCCCATCCATGCCCGGCCGCTTCATAGCGAGCTTTTGGCCAAACAGGCCGCCATTGAGGAGGCGCTGGAAAGCGCGCCCTGGAACAGGCTCGCTCTGCACGGCAATGTGGGCATCATCGCCTCAGGAATCGCGGGACTTTATGCTGAGGAAGCTGCCCTTGAGCTGGATGAAGACCTCTCATTCCTGTGCATAGGAGCCTATCCCCTGCCCACAAAATTGATTAGCCGCATGCTTGAGCACGTCTCCCGTGTAATGGTAATAGAAGAGCTGGAGCCGGTGGTGGAAGAGCAGGTGCAGATGTTAGCCAGAAAGGTCAACCCCAATGTGGAGATCCTGGGTAAGGCGGGATTCATCCCCCGCGATGGCGAGCTGGACTATTTGCAGGTGAGAAATGCCATTGCCCGCATGCTTGGCAAGGCGGAGCGGGAGACTCTGCAAAATCCCGCTGTGAGCATTTTGCCGCCCCGGCCCCCCTCGCTATGCGCAGGCTGTAGCCACCGGGCCACCTATTACGCCATGCGAAAGGTCTTTGGCAAGAATGCAATCTACCCCAGCGACATCGGCTGCTACACCATGGCAGTCGGCATGGGAACTGTGGACACGTGCCTGTGCATGGGTTCAAGCATCACTCTGGCCAGCGGCATTCGCTTCGGCGGGGAGAATGAAGGCATATGCTGTAGTCTTGGCGACTCAACCTTTCTGCATGGAGGCATGACCGGCCTTCTCAATGCCGCCTACAACAAAGCCAGGATCACCGTGACCATTCTCGACAACTCCACCACGGCTATGACCGGCCATCAGCCTAATCCGGGCACGGGCATGACGGCCACCGGAGAGGCAACTGTCCAAGTATCAATAGAAGCCCTGGCCAAAGCCCTGGGCGCGGGACTGGTGGAAACGGTCGATCCCTACCACCTGGATGATACTCTTGAGAGCTTTCAGAGGGCCAAGGATTATCCGGGCCTGTCTGTGATCATCGCCCGTCAGCCCTGCGTCATCAAAGCTCGCCGCAGCAATGCCCGCTCTAAGCCTTTCCAGGTAGGAGAGGAGTGCAAGGGGTGCAAGATCTGCATCGACTTCGGCTGCCCGGCCATAGAATTCGAGAATGATAAGGCAAGGATCAATGCACTATGCTCCGGCTGCGGAGTATGCGCCGCGATCTGCCCCGCCTCTGCCATTTCGGAGGTGGCAAAATGAGGACGTCTGTTTGCGACCTGGTGATAGTAGGTGTGGGAGGCCAGGGAGTCATAATGATCTCGGATGTGATCGGTAGAGCTGCGGTAATGGCAGGAATACCTGTATGTGGAGCTGAAACGCACGGCATGGCCCAGAGAGGCGGCAGCGTGATCAATCACACTCGAATAGGATGCCGCTTTTCTCCCATGGTCGCCTCGGGCGGGGCGGATGTGCTGTTGGCATTAGAACCGGTGGAAGCCCTGCGCTTCGCTCACTTCCTCTCGCCGAAGGGAGTAGTGCTGGTCAATACCAGGCCTGTCCTGCCTTCTACAGTGACCTGCGGCCAGGCCGAGTACCCGCCACTGCAAGATATTCTCGCCCCACTAAAAGCGCGATGCAATAAGGTGATCGCCATGGACGCCATAGCTCTGGCTGAAAGGGCGGGCACGGCTCAGGCTATGAACGTAGTAATGCTGGGCGCCCTTGCCGGCTATATCCCACTCTCCGAGGAGCTAATTTTACAGTCTCTCTCCCTTGTGGTGCCGCAAAGGTTCCTGGAAGCGAATAAGAAAGCATTCGCCTTAGGAAAAGCTGAAGTAGAATAGAAGCAAAGAAATAGGCATGGAAGAAGAAAAGAAAGCAGACGAAATATCGACAGAAGAGAAGATAACCGAGGACAAGGCCGAACCCATCGTCACCCGTTCTATGGTGGAAGAAGCCTGTCCCACCTGTGGTGCACAGGAGCCTTCCATGCCCGCGGTGCTCCCGGATCCCAGCTGGTCCACAGAGAAGCTGATTGCAGCTACCAAGGACAAGCACATGCTGGTGCGCTCCAACGCCATCATACTCCTCTCCAAACGCGAGATCTCTGAGTCTTTGGAGGCTCTCATCGAGGCCCTCAAGGACGAAGAGTATCTGGTCAAGAGCAATGCCATGGTGGCCATCTCCGCTTATGGAAAACAGGTTTCTGAACGCATAATTCAGGCACTCTCCGATGCAGACAAAGATGTGCGCGCAGGCGCCGCCTGGATCGTAGGAGAGCTGAAGGACAACAGTGCCATTGTGGCCCTGGAGAAAGTGGCTAAGGACGATTACCCACTGGCCAGAATTCAAGCCAAGGCGTCCCTGCTGGCTATGGGCAGAGGCCCCAAGAAGCAAACAAAGAAGGAAGAGCCCGAGGCACAAAAGGAAGAACCTGAGGGGCCAAAAGAGGAGAAAGCGGAATAGAATAGCCAGTTTCTCTTTTTCAGGCTTTTTCCGCCCGGCCCATTCTCGGCCACTTAGAAAAAACATCTCCTTGATCCAGCCACTGTCGGCTGAAGGTCTGAAGATATGCCTTCTCCAGCTTGGGCTGCAAGCCGCACCGGCCTTTGCGCGTCAGATCCTGAGACCGTCTTATGTTTGCCAACCTGGCGCGGGAAATGAGCCATAGGTCGTCCTGGCTCAAAGCAACATGCATCTCGCGACAATAGCTGCTCAAAAACCGATCGTAAAGAGAATCTACATCCCAGCGATTCAGTCCAAAGAACTTGGCAGGAGGAAACTGCTTGATCAGCTCCAGACCGAATCTGAACCGAGCTAGATCCAGATGAGGAGTGCAGACATAATCAAGCCTGGGAAAGTCAATGAGATAAAGCATCGTGCTTTTCGATTGACCATTTTTGATGCAATCATTTTTGAGGATGATGTTCCAGGATGTGAAATCGAAGAACGGCGTGACCATAGTTTTGAGATTGCACTCGTCCATCCGCTCCTGGCTTTCGGCAAGAAACTGGTTGATGTCGTCCTCGCGCGCATTGGTGTCGATGGTGACGGGCTCATCCTCCATCCGGCGAAATAGTGTATGAAATTTTGCCAGAGCGATTCCGGAAAGATCTGCGGCACAGATAAGGTATTGCAGGCTCACCGGCCTGATCTCATGCAGCATATGGGCAAGATTTACGCCCTGCACGTAGCTCATGGCCAAAATTCCATTCTCTGCATCTACAAATAGGGGCTTTGGAGAGGATACTGCCTCATCTTTGCAGCCATAGTAAAAGCGTGATAAGTTGGAAAACTCTAGAGCTACTTCGCGAGGTTGATAGTTGCGAGAGATCTTGACCACAATTTTTTCCTGGATTTGCCCCTTGCAGAGATCCAGCATAAAGATCCTGGAGTTTCGGCAGAAGATTGTCTTTTTGCTCATTACCTTGAAACCGGGATACTGCTCTTCTATGTACTTTTGGACTTCGTCACGGTTCATCAGTTGCTACCTCTTTTGCAGCAGGTCAATGACTGTATGCTGTTTAAAACAGATGGTCGATCCTGAAAAATTATATCAAGGAGAAACGACCATTATAAAATATGGACAGCGTAATTGGCAGCAGCGTCTATAATTTTATCGAGCTGGTGGGAACCTCTAGCAAAGACTGGGAAGAGGCGGTCAGCAATGCCATAGACAACGCAGAAGGGATGCTGACAAACATGAGGATCGCCGAGGTGGTGGAGATGGACACAAACCTTGTCGAGGGCAAGATAGTGCAGTTCCGGGCCAAGGTCAGGCTGTCTTTTAAGCACGAGGTCGAGCCGGAGACCCTTTGAAATTGAAGGAAAGGCTTAACAGATAAAACCACAACGCTAAGTGATGTGCCCCAAATAAGCCTGATCATCCCCACTAGAAACGAGGCAGAGACGATCCGCGAATGCATCCAAAGATCCCAGCAGGTCTTCCGAGAGATGGATCTCGCGGGAGAGATCCTGGTGGCAGACAGCTCGAGCGATGAGACGGCTGCAATTGCTAAATCATGCGGGGCAAAGGTAATCAAGCCCCAAAAGCTAGGATACGGAAATGCCTACCTGGCCGGACTTGCGCAGGCAGAAGGGGAATACATAGTTCTCATGGACGGTGATCTGACCTATGATCCCAAGGCCATTCCAGATATGATCGCCATCCTGCAAAGCGGCAATTATGACCTGGTTATGGGGTCGCGGCTCAAGGGAGTGATTCTCCCCGGCGCCATGCCTGCCCTTCATCGTTATATTGGAAATCCGGTTCTTACCTGGCTTTTGAACACGCTCTTTTCCAGCCGCATTTCTGATGCCCACTGTGGCCTTCGTGCCATTAGGAAGGATGCCCTAAAAAAACTGAATCTCAGGTCGGGAGGGATGGAGTTCGCCTCCGAGATGCTCATCGAGGCGGTCTGCAAAGATCTGAGAGTTACAGAAGTTCCCATTACCTACTCCCCTCGCAAAGGATTGTCCAAGCTTCATTCCGTTACCGATGGCTGGCGGCATGTGCGTTTCATGATGCTCTACAGGCCTGTGCCGTTTCTTCTCGTTCCCGGACTCTTAGCCTTTCTTTTTGGGCTGACCCTGTTCGCAGGAGTGTATCTGCAGGGTGGATCAAGGATGCATTCCCTGATCCTGGGCGGCCTGCTGGCAATCATAGGATATCAGATGCTCTTGTCAGGACTTTATTTTGAGGCTTTCGGGGCATCTTATGGCCTCTCTCGCCCGGGAAGAATAAAAAAGATGATCAGCTACCACTCCTTGGAAAAGGAGCTTTTCATCGGCATGGTTTTGCTTGCAGCAGGCGGCCTCCTCGGCCTGAAAGTCATGCTGAGCTGGGGAATCTCTGGCTTCGGAGCACTAGATGCACCTTCCAACGCCATGATGGCCATGATATTTTCCATCCTGGGAATCCAGACCATCTTCTCCGGTATGTCCATAAGCCTGCTCCTGCTGAATAACGTACAACATGATTAAGTAGCATAACATTAACCGCAGACAAAATCCCCGTCTAGAGACCAATTCGGCATAAATACCACCCCACCGGGCCTTCCCTCGCACCACACGAGCGCCCGCAGCCGGGCCCCGCGCCCAAGCCCGGCTGGAAGGAAATGGTGGGAATTATACCCAATCAGATCCGAGTTTTTCGAGGTCGCTCATTGGTTATTCCACCCTTCTTTTGATTAAATAGCGGCGCGTCGGACTTATTCTTCTGCGGTTTAGAGGGATCATGCTTGCCAGGCCCGTCGTTGGGCATTCCTTTAGCACCTTTTTTCTTGCTCATTTACATTCACCATCGTTTATTTACTCGTCTATCTGTTATATCCACTTATTCCCTTAAATACCTATAAAAAAAGAAATAAGCGCCGAATTGTACGGCGGCGCTATTTTTTCAATTTAGGCTTACACGCAGGGCAGCCAGTCAACACTGATTGCGCCGCATGTGGAGTTGCCCCAGAGCTGAATGAACTTCTCAATGGAAAAGACACCTGTCAGATCCTCGACAGATCGACCGTACTCAGCATGGCGGCCCTTGAGCTGGCTGTCAGCCATCGGGTCTCTGGAGATCCAACCGATGTGGGCAACGCCGATGACGTTGCTGTTCAGGTTAGCTTCGAGGACGCCTGTGCAGCAAGCCGGGGTAGAAGTCAGGCTGTTGTTGTTGTATCCCCTGGTCTTGACCTCAGTGGTCTTTTGCAGGTGCTCAGCATGAGTGTACATCTCAGTAAGCACAGCGCCTATCTTGTAGTTCTGCACGCAGAGCTTATCCACCCATTTCTGGTCGTAAGTGCCGGTCTGATATGAGACGGGCATGTACTCCAGCTCCTGCTCCGAGGTGAAGTTGATGTAGTCCATGGGATCTGACCCCGTCGGCCAAATACAATCTATCAGGTCCGCAGGTTGCCTCTCAGCTTCAAGCTCGATTCTGGAAGTGATAACATTTCCTGAACCGGACTGCTTCTCCACCAGCTTTTGCCCATTAAAGCCGCTTTGTGTGGAGATGACAATCTCCAGGCTTCTGTACCCCACTCCTTTTACAGACGATTTCTCGTACATGTAATTGGCAGCACCTGCCATGCCAACTATTGCCATGACAATAACCGCTAAAACAATCAATTCTCTCTTCAATCCACACAACCTCCTCTAGCCTGGTCTGCCCCAGAATCAGGCACGTTTTAAAAAGCCCAGGCCTTCACTCTCCTGACACCCTAGCACCCGGGTGCAGTTTCTCTGGAGGCTATTTTAAGGTTTTGGCTGCCTAAATCCGTGGAAAATACCAAAAAAATGAAGGCTCAGGATTACTTACCAAACGAATTCAGCCGGTTTACGAAATCGTTGCATGAGCCGCTTGAACAGGGGCTGCTAAAGCTGGGACTGCTTGGTGTCGGTGCTTTAATGCTCGGTGCACTCAGACAGTCTCCTTCCTGGCATGGCGTCTTTGATTTTGCGGCATCCCGGAAGAGTATTCTCCGGTTGATCTCAAAGGATCCGAAATACTCCTCAAACTCCTTCAGATTCTTCTGGCCTGGAACTACCTGCTTGGCGTCTATCAGGTAATATCCGGTGAAGTTGTCCATCGTCTTGAACTCAGCCGTTTTCTTTAGAGATCCCGTCTGATGCAGTGTGAAATCCTGGTTCTTGAACTCCATCTGCTGCACATCATAGCTTTCCCGGACTTTGGCACCCACTCCACCAAAAATCGCAGAACTCTTGAAGCTCTCCGTTCCTACAAGTGCGTCCCCAAGAGAGACGGCATTGTAGTTGTCTACTGCATCCTGTTCCTGGAAATTGGCATTCTTGCCCTTGGCCGCATCCACCATGTATTCGTTCTTCACCAGGGCATCCACACTGCCGGAAAACAGCACGCTTTTGGTGGACTTGATACCAGAGTTCATGGATCTGAGGTCTTTATCTATCTGAAACTGGCCCGTGCCGGCGACAGTGGTCTCTGAGGCATAGTCGAATGCTTGCACCTTGAATGTAGCAGGGCATGGCTCAGAGCTGCGGCATTTGGCCGAGGCCTCCACTGCGAATCTGTACTCACCGGCTACCGCGTTCGTATCCGGCAAAACTTGCAGGGCCACAGAGCGAGAGACCCCTGCAGGAATGGTCACGGAAGTGGTCGTCCAGCTAAACCATTCAAATGGACAGATCTCCGGCTTGACGCCGACCTGTACCTCCACCTCGGTCATACCATCGTTACTTATCGCAACCATGAAGTCCAGTGGTTTGCCTGGGGTTGTATACAATTTATCTGGCTCTGACTCTGGCCCGGTAAGGCCGATGCTTACGGTGAGGCTACCGGAATCACCGGAACATGGACTGGGCAGAAATGTGGGCAAAGTTGGAGATGTGGATCCAGTCCAGGGGCTGCTCGAAACATCACCAGATGCAATGTCCGAGTCCTCAACTGTGGCCTCTGCCAGGGCTGCCGTCAAGAGGAATATAATCATTATCCAAATCATTTGTCTTTTCATGCTAACCCCCAAATATTGCTAAAAAAGAAAGGAAAAAACTGCAGGCTTTCTCGGCCTAGCAGTCTATGCCTTCACACGGTGCACGAATTCTCTCAGGCACCGGGTTCTCATGGAACTTAATGGTCTTCTCGGCTTCGAACACACCCGTGAACATCTCGTGAGCCTTGATGTCCTTGTAGAATATCTTGTGCCAGGTTGCGTCGGTGCCCCAGGTACCATTGAAGGAGTTCTTGGTCTCGAGACCAATCAGATGGGCAGGATTGTAGACGCCATTATCGGCTGTCATGAGATCCTCGACCAACGCGGTGTCTCTGCCTGCACTCTTGAGCATACCGGGCAGATCCTCAGGTTTGCCGTAGGGCGTCTCATAGGGCGTGGTTGAGGCAAAGAACGCGGTCTGATCCTGTTCCATCTCATTTACAGAGAAAAGCTCCTGTACATTGGCGCCAATGCCTCCGTAGAAGGCCTTGGAGTTGAGGAGTTTGCCACCAGTCAAGGGCGTCTCGCCCGCATAGGTCAACTTCGTGGTCTGGATGAGGTTCAGGGCGGATTCATTTCCACCATTGACAGAGGATACATTCCTCCTCAGCTTGTCGGCATTCTGTGAATATGCGGTCTCCTGGTCCAGCTCGAGATCTCCGTCGCCATTCATGGTGTTGAAATACTCGAGTGCGATCTTTTTGTCGATTACCGATGTGCTGACATCGATAATTCCAGTTCCGGATACCTTATGTGCTTCACAAAACTGCTCATACTGTACGGGCGGAACTATGGGCGGATTGGCCATCACAGTACCGCATAGCCCCATAAGGGCAATTGCAAGTACAACTATTCCTACTACTCCCTTCATGCTACATTCACCCCCGATGTTAATGCAACAAATTGTTTATCCCTTTAATGTGGATGCTTTATCGCTCTAATTGCGATTATTAAACTACAGATATACTCTGACGTTTTTATTTGATATAAATCTATCTGTTATTTGCATGGGAAAAAGTCGATCCGCGCTCAAGGCGACACAG
The DNA here is from genome assembly GCA_023229165.1 of Methanothrix sp. GTDB lineage: Archaea > Halobacteriota > Methanosarcinia > Methanotrichales > Methanotrichaceae > Methanothrix. The sequence continues at coordinate 1,532 of JALNZQ010000002.1, read as the reverse complement.
AAGTATCTTACATCCAGCCGGATTTTGCGTCCTGAAAAAAAAACCGACACGATATGCCTAAAAAAGTTATAATTGATCTGTTCACACGCAGGGCAGCCAGTCAACACTGATTGCGCCGCATGTGGAGTTGCCCCAGAGCTGGATGAACTTCTCGATGGAGAAGACGCCAGCCAGGTCCTCGACCGATCGCCCGTATTCGGCATGGCGACCTTTCAGCTGTCGGTCAGCGTTGGGGTCGCGGGAGATCCAGCCGATGTGGGCTACGCCGATGACATTGCTGTTCAGGTTAGCCTCGAGAACACCGGTGCAGCAAGCTGGGCAGCTTCCATCGAGACCATCTTCTCCGTTAAAGTTGTCAAGGTACTTCACCGTGCCGTATCCTCTGGTCTTGACCTCGGTGGTCTTCTGCAGGTGCTCAGCGTGGGTGTACATCTCAGTTATCACAGCGCCGATCCTATAGTTCTGCACGCACAGCTTCTCAACCCACTTCTGGTCGTAGGTGCCGGTCTGGTAAGATACTGGCATATACTCGAACTCAGCAACCTTTGTGAAGTTGATGTAATCCATGGGACATGTTGTGCCAGTTGGCCATGCACAGGCACTCGATAAATAACCAACGAAAATCCAGTCACCCAAATCGATTGCTAATGGATTCGCGCCAATAGGGATACCCAATCGATTGAGCTGCCTCTCGGCCTCAAGCTCAGTCCTCTCGGTGATGACGTTGCCGGAGCCGGACTCCTTCTCTACCAGCTTCTGGCCGCTAAAGCCGATCTGAGTAGAAACTATCATCTCTACGTTCTTGTATCCTACACCCTTGACCGATGCCTTTTCGTACATGTAGTTTGCTGCACCTGCAGTGGCTACTGAGGCCATGGCGATAATAACCAAAACAGCTATCACTTTTCTCATTTATTTCCCACCTCTTTTTATCAGGAGCGTGAATCCTATCAACGCGATAAAATCAAAAAATTAATATGAAATCCAGGCATTGCAGCCCGAAGTCGGATTTAATGTTACAGAATTTCAGTCGATCTACACGCAGGGCAGCCAGTCAACACTGATTGCGCCACAGGTGGAGTTGCCCCAGAGCTGGATGAACTTCTCGATGGAGAAGACGCCAGTCAGGTCCTCGACCGATCGGCCGTATTCGGCATGGCGGCCCTTGAGCTGGTTGTCAGCGAGTGGGTCGCGAGAGATCCAGCCGATGTGGGCTACGCCGATGACATTGCTGTTCAGGTTAGCCTCGAGAACACCGGTGCAACAGGCTGGGCAGCTATCAATGACCTCGCCCTCAACCACGTTAAGGCTCCCGTATCCTCTGGTCTTGACCTCGGTGGTCTTCTGCAGGTGCTCAGCGTGGGTGTACATCTCAGTCAGCACAGCACCGATTCTGTAGTTCTGCACGCACAGCTTCTCTACCCACTTCTGGTCGTAGGTGCCGGTCTGGTAAGAGACGGGCATGTACTCGAACTCAGCTTCCTTGGTAAAGTTGATGTAGTCCATAGGGCAGGCAGTGCCGGTCGGCCAAT
>JALNZQ010000088.1 GCA_023229165.1 Methanothrix sp. | reverse complement strand
TAGGTAGCAAGAAGCTCCGGCCTGAGCTGAGGTGCATAGTTGGTCTTAGGCATTGTGGCAGACTCATTGCTGGTATTTCGCCCGGCTGTAGCCCAGTCATCCAGGCTGCCTTCCAGAACTTTTACTTTTTCATGCCCCAGGTACTTGAGCAGCCAGTAGGAGAAGAATGCCGGGGATGGTCCTCCGCCGCAGGGAAGACACTCGCCTGTTATCACCAGCGAATCGTTATTCGATATCCCTTTTTCGCCAAGCAACGCAGCTATCTCCGACACGGACTTGAGCTGACCGCTATCACCCAAAAAGCCCTCATAGTTGACATTCACGGCCCCTTCCACGTATTTGGTCGCGCTGGGGCTGATGTCGAGCACAATGTCTTCAGGAGAGACATTTTCTGGCGATACAAGCGCCTTCGCAAACCTGCCCGTTTCTGTGCCCGCCAAGACGGGCGAACTCAAGACCAGGCCAAACAGAAGAACGGAAATAATTCCATAAATGAGCATGCTCTTCGCTATAGCCGAAAATCCCTTGCATTCAATATGTCGTAATGTCATTTTTTCTCCAAATCGATCCCGCCCCTAATCGGCAGCATCATCCTTTAGATCTTGATTTGTCGCCCAGTCCCGGTAATTGTAGAGCCTGGCATCATAACCTTTCATTTTAAGGGCGAACCAGGCCACAGAGGCTTTCATGCCCGTATTGGTGAAGACTACTACCGGCTTTTCTTTGTCCAGCATCATGAAAACCTTATTCAACTGGTCCTCGCCCTTGATCTTTTTTCCGCTTAGCACACTGGTATAGGGTATGCTGATTGATCCGGGTATGCTGCCTGACCCAAACTCTTGCAAGGTCCTGGCGTCGACAATTTGCGCCTGTTCGCTCTTGACGAAGTCGTATGTGGCAGTGTAATTTGCCGTTTCGGCTGGTGTATATATTTTGCCGGGGAGTGTCTTGGCGTCTTTAGTGGTGGCCCGTCCTGATGCGGCCCAATCTTCTGCAGTACCATCCAGGACCCTAACCCTCTCATGACCAAGCCCCTTCATCATCCAGTAGACATAAGTCGCCACAGATGGGCCTCCCCCGCATGGCAGGCATTCTCCATAAATTACGACGGAATCCTCGCGAGAAATTCCTGCGTCACCGAGGATCTGGGAGATTTCAGGCAAGCTCTTCAAAACTCCTGCTTGTACATCGAACTCCATGTAAGGTATGACCACGGAGCCTGCAATATGGGTGCTGGAGTTCTCGCTCACATCCAGCAGAATATCGCTGTCTGTGACATCTTCCAAAGGCGCAAGGATGGTTTTTGCTTCATCGCTGCGTGTGATGTTTAATGGTTCTTGGGCAGGATTCTCGGACCTGGCATTCCTGGCATTGTCTGTTGTATTATCTTCAGCAGTCTTAACATCGGTCGTTTCCGCTGTTTCAGTGGAAGCGCTCATGTTCCATCTCAGCTCTCTTGACTTCGCCGGCCACTTGGCAGAGGTCTGCACCTGGTTGGTGGTGGGCTCTCCAATCTCATCCAGCTTGGCCGCACCGCTCCAGCCGCCATCGTCACAAGCACCTCCCAGAGAAGCGCATTCAGCTCCGGCGTAGGCGCTCTGTGACAGCGCCATGACCGCCAATAATCCGCCGCAAATTATGCAGATCAGCATCAGCTTTGATTTTAGTAAATTCATCATAACCCCCTGGACCATTTACTCAGTGTAATCATAAACCTTCTCACCACGATTCAAGCATGAAGTGGGATCAGGCCGCTTGTAGCCCAACTCCTCTTTGACTTTTTCAACAGCCATCGAGCAATATTTTTTATCGACTGCGATCTCATGAGATTTTTCAATACCCAATTCAGTTACAACAATCTGAATGGCCGGTTCAATCTCGGCATGCTGTAATGTCTTCGCTGCACACTGCACCGGACAGCCGTCTATGGCCACCATCAGATCCGCTTCCTTTGCCGATTTGACCATTCCCTTGATGTGTGCTCCGACTCCCGCGAGGCAGAAGAATCCGGCCACCTTCTCTCTTGCGAGTTCAATTGCCGCCTGGTTTGCGATCTGTCCCACATTTGAGGCTCCTGAGCACGTAACAACGCGCACATCAGAGCAGCCGCACAGACATTTCTTCTTCTCTTCCATGAATAGCCTTCTTATTTCTTGAGCATTCTCTTGATCTCTTCCACGGTAGCAGCTTTACCCATCATCACGGACTTCCCATCTATGTACAGGGCAGGGGTCATCATCACTCCCCTGTCCATGATTTCCTGGATGCTGTCCACCTTTACAATCTCGGCTTCGATGCCCAGCTCCTGGACTGCCTTTTCTACGTTCTTTGTCAAGCTCTTGCACTTGGCACATCCTGTTCCTAAGACTTCTATCTTCACCATTTCATTCACCTTTAGAGTTTGATTTGCCATTTCTTAATCATCTATTTTTATCGAATAAACTCGAGCCAATTCCTTTAGCTTAAATCATTTGCCAGTAGATGAGCGGAGCCAGAGCTAATAACGTGATTCCCGTTATCAACCGGATGGCAACTCTGTGTTTGTTCCGGAAATGATCCACTTGCTCTGGGCTCATACCTAATGCGATGATTCCTCCCAGGAACAGCACTGGAAGCGCTATGCCCAGGTTATAAATCATCAGATAAATTAGCCCTGACGAGACAAATCCATGGCTAGAGATTATGCCGATGATAGCTATGTAGACCCCTCCCACACAGGGGGCCCTTACCAACGAGAAGAGCGCTCCTAAGAGGAAATACGAGCTGACACTCCGGCTGGCAATGACACCATGGATATATTTTTTAGTCCAATCCGTGCGGAAGAGTGACGTGCCACCACTATGCAGCCTCCTGGCGTCCTCCAGCTGCATTACTCCCAAAAACAATAGGACTATTGCCAGAACAAAGCGAAACATAGCGGCAGTGGACTTTTCCTGTAGAACGCTAAATAGGCCCACTCCAAAAATAATATAGACCACGAATGTACCCAAGGAAAAGAAGGCCACCATAGTCAAGATATCTCTTCTGCGGCTCGTACTTGCCAGCATTGAGCTTGCCAGAAATGCTAGCATGGCCAGAAGACAGGGGTTGAAGCCCGCTAAAAGGCCAGCTGCAAAGACGGTAGCTATGGACGATATGGTAAGATCTTTGAGCGCATTTTCGGAAGCGCATGCCGGAGCGGCAATTACGGTGATCTGAGAGTTATTACTGGCTGATGCAGGCGATAAAACCATGACTAAGGCTACTGTCAGCAGAATTGCTGTTATGCAATATCTAGCGGCCTTCATTCTAGTCTTCCTGGATGGATGTATCATAGTAATATTATGAGACAATTGCTCCGTAGATCATACCCACGAGAGTGGAGACTATCACGACCAGGGTGATGTAAACACCCCCCTTCTTTAGGCCTATGATTCTCGTGATCACTATCATGCTTGGTAGGCTCAGCGATGGGCCGGCCAGGAGCAGAGAAAGCGCCGGACCTGCAGCTGTTATTCCTGTGCTGTAACCGAATAGTGTCCCTACTATTGGCACCTCCAGCAGGGTCGGCATATAAAGCAAAGCTCCGATAATTGAGGCTGTAAAGCACGATATGAAGCTGTTCGAGCCTAATGCGGTCCTGAGCAGCTCGGTGGGCATAAAGTAACCAATAATGCCCGTTATGAAGGTTCCAACCACCAGAAGGGGAAAGATCTTCTTGGTCAGAGACCAGGTCTCGCCAAAGAAGGCGCTCTTCTCTTCGGATGAGAAATATCTTGTCAGGACGAAAGCAGAAGCCGCAATGAATGCAGCTACAATCGTCCATTTAATCGAGAATTCTAATTTCGAGGTGGCAGATAGCAACACACCAATTAGGAGCGCAATGAATAATACAGATATGCGCTCAGTTTGGCCGCCTTGGGGCTCGGCTTGGGCAGCTTGAACAGGTGCATTGCCTGGTGGAATCTCACATTTCTTACGGCCTCTCTCGAATATGGCAGCCATGATCAGGCCGATGATAACCGCCATAGATACTGCTGCAACTGCCCTGGCAATTCCCAGATCCAAGCCCAGTACCCTGGCAGTGAGAACTATAGCCAGAAGATTTATAGCAGGGCCAGAGAAAAGGAAAGCAGTTGCCGGACCTATTCCTGCACCTTTCTTTTCTATACCTGCGAACATGGGCAGGATTGTGCAGCTACAGACAGCCAGTATCGTTCCGGATGTGGCTGCTACGCTATAGCATAGCCACTTAGGAGCATCCGCTCCAAAGTATTTAAGCACCATTTCCGTCTTGAGCAGGGCTGCTATGGCCCCTGCTATGAAAAATGCTGGTATCAGACATGTCAAGACGTGCGCCGATAAATATTCCAGCAATGTTGAGAGCCCCGCTTGCAGGGCCGCCATGATGGTGTAGGTAACCGTAAAATCAGCTCCGGTTGTTCAATGATTTCCCCAAAATTCGTCCTGCCTCAGCAAGCTGTGATATCTGCATTAAGGCCAGGGAATCTACCATGCGAATTATTTCGAATACCTGAGGGTCTTTTATGCAGTAGACTGTCCTTTTGCCGTCTACCTTGCGCTCCAATATATCTGCTTCGTAGAGTATGTTCAGATGCTTGGATATTGTCGATTGGGATCTCTGAAAAGCGGGGAGAATCTCGCAGACGCATCTCTCGCCTCCGGATAGATATTCCAGCAGCTGCAGTCTGGTGGGATCGGATAAGGCGCTGAGGATCTTAACGCGCAAGTCCGAGACGGATTTCTGTGTCATGATAAAAACATACTAAACTCATATTCGAATATAAACTTATCGCCATAAGACGATAAATAGATTATTTAAACTGAATCAGATTGAATTCAATGCTTCTCTCAAAAACTCTTTCGCACTTCTTACTTCCGCTGGATCAGCCGCATGTGGCATCTTCTGATCTGCCCTTACAACCTCTATCGCCTCTTTCAGGACATTCATGGTCTCGACCGATCCAGGACATAATTCGTTCACCAAGACTTTATCCTCAGATCCATAAATTCCCAGGAAGGGAAAGATGCGGCAGGACCAGGGCCGGGCGTCATAAATCTTGCAGCCCTTCGCTGATGAATCGTAAAATTTGCAGGGCAGGATATGCTTGAAGTCCAGTACTCCCGCTTTTTCCGGATCCTGAATTGTATACTTCTTAAGAGCCTTGTTGAGTGGGATCTTGAGGCTCTTAGCTATTGCAGCCAGATCCTCCAGCTTTAGTCTAATCGGGTCGCCTGTTGTGCAGCAGTGTCCGCACCTGTGGCACTCAAAGATCACGTGGCAGGCCATGCGATAGTAATCGACAGTGGTGTATCGAGGAGCGTTCAGATCCCTGAAGACCTCCCAGTCCGACAAGGAGATAGCAGAGAGGAGCTGCAAAGCGACATTTTTCGGATCTCGATCCAATTCAATCATTTTTGTCATTTATGCCCTTAACTTTGCATAGGCATCCTTTTCAATCTTGCCCTTCCCTATGATGATTATGTCCAGGGAGATCGTCCTCATCGGCAGGTCAAATGTCGGCAAATCCACCCTCTTTTGGGAGCTTACAGGAACTAAGGTCAGAGTGGGAAAACGTCCCGGAATCACTAAGTACCCATTCAAGGCAAAGGTCGGGGACATCTATTATGTGGATATGCCTGGATACGGCTTCATGCTCAAAGCTTCCCGAGCCGATCAGGAGAAGACCAAGGACTTAATTGTGCAGTATTTCGAGCAGAATGCGCAGGAGATCCTCTTGGCCATACAGGTGATCGATGCTGCTTCGTTCCTGGATATCGCCGATCGCTGGGAAGGGCGGGGCGAGGTGCCTTTTGAGGTTGAGCTTTGGGAGTTTTTAAGCGATATGGGTCTGGATGTGGTTTTGGCCGCCAACAAGATGGATCGCATTGCCAAGGTGGATGTGGATGGAGCACTGGATCTTATTTGCGAGCGTCTGGGAATGATGCCTCCCTGGACGCAGTGGACGGATAAGATCGCTCCCATGAGCGCAAAGCGCGGCCAGATCCAGCCGCTTCGAAGCATTATCGGGAAAAGACTGTCGGGGAAAAAAGCTGATTGAGGTGGCGAAGACGGCATAAAGTGACTTTGCCCATGCAGAAGGAAGACCAAACCACCGCATTTTAGAACACATTATACTGAATAGTTATGGATATAGATCTCATTTCACCGGAAAATATTTATAACTATTACGATTACTATTAATGACATGTATAAAGAGAATACCTTCATTTTGGATATATTAAGTGCAGTATCTATGCATATTTCTATCTGGCTTTGGGAAGTACGCATGATTGCGAAGCATGGATTAAATTGGGTATATAAAGAACAATGGGAGAGATTTTAGAAGGGTTAGTTCCTCCATTTTGGGTTAACAAATCTATCGATGATCGCATGGCTCTTGGCATTCCAACTGCAACTCCATCAAGCTGCTGGAGTAATTGCATATTTAGCTTATCGTATGTGCTTGACTTCTCGGTAGGGCTGGCCTACGTGTTTCGGAGGTGGCAGCATTAAAAGTGGAATACTTGGACTGTGCAGGAAGATATCTGCACGTTATGAAATGCAAAGGCAGAAAACAGTGCACCCCCATTCTCCCAAAGGCCGTTCTGGTGACCCTGTATGCCCACTTCGAGGCCGGGACGACAGATACATCATCGATGACAGAGATCACATGGCCTGTGCTTCAGTCCTAAAATGGATGTTGGTTGCCTGCTTTGGCTACGCAGGCTATCGAAATGCTAAGTTCGGTCAGAATCATCGAACTCAATCTTCTTTTGAGTTTGGAAAGACCCTGAATAGGACTGTTCACTTCTATTCATATTGATCGACCAGCCTCGCATGTTCTTGATATCCCAGAGGCCCTCAAAAGCCAGTGCTGTGTCATAAACCATTGTGTTATTGAAGCGGTTGATGGACCTGATCATATTAGTCTCATTCTTGTCCACATGGCTTAGATTGAACCTCTCGCTCACACTGGCGCCAATACCTTTTTCGAATAGTGGTAGTTTCAGGCTCTTCTTATTTTTGAGTTGTCCTCCAGCAAAAACCAGATCGGCCTTCTGGGTGAAGTCGACCTCTTTGCCAATCTTGTTCATGTTTCGTAGAGATTCGAAGTTGATTGATCCAGAACCTTTCATCCAGCCGCTAGAATCCACTGCATGATCGTGAAATGATCCTTTGATGGAAATCTCCCCCGAACCCCTTACCGTTGATGACTCATCATAAAAAAATACCGTATCTGCAAAATGTCTCTCATTTACAGGGAACCTAAGATCGTGGGCAGGAGTAAAATAGGGCGCATCAGGGCTATAATCTGCCGCTTTAGCACTGTAGGAAAAACCAGCTACCAACGCTAAGGCCAAAACTCCGATGACGATTAGATCGAGCAAAATCCTTTTCACAAGTGATCTTGATGGCTAAATATGATTATTAATCTTTTGTTCCAATCTCATCTAGCTCGCTAATCGTTCGATCCTGTCTCTTATATAACACCTTCAGTTGGTATTATATAAAAATTGATGGCAGCATATAACCAGTTGGCAAATAATCCGATGAGTAGTAGGAAGGAACATTGCCATAATACGGGAATCCATAATAGGGATACGCATTGGTGTAGACCGGCTTTCCCGTTTTAGGGTCCATATAATAGTTGATTTGCATGCCCGTATAAGGATCTAAATAACCATAGACCGGATATCCAGTAGTTGGATCAACGTATACTTTCCCTATCCAACCGCTGGTGTAGTTGAGCGACTTCCAAATGTAATAGGGGTCTGCCACTAAATTTCCATTGACGACGATGCTTCCTTTAGGCGAGCCACCCCATGTCCAGAGATCATTCTTGAGATTCTGCTCCGCTGGCTGAGGATTTTGGGCTTTAAAGCTGCTTATCCAATTCCTGCCGAAATCTCCACTTACGCTTTGCGGGTAGCTCATGCTTTGGGCATAGCAGCCTCCGGCTAGTAGGCACATTATTAGTGATATGGTTACTGCAAACGCAATTCTCATTCCAGAATCCCCCGCATAAACAGGAAAGCAAACGATAAAAGTTTTTTGCCTCATTTAAGCGTGATGGCGTTGGGATATGGAATGGAATCGCGGTTGTTGAAGGTTTTGCCGGAGCCATCAGTTCGGATAACAAAACGCTCTATATCGCCGAATTTAGCGAGGGCTACGACATTGGGACGATCATTTCTGATGATGAGATTGAGCTGATATATCTCCATGATGGGAAAACAGGAAATATAGAAATTGATAGGCTTCACCGGATAATGGCATAATACCGGGCTTCGGTTCTCTTGACAAGGACCTAGATCACATTCTGCCGCGACGCCGCTTGATGTACGTGGGATGAGCAAGGCGGATTTTAGTCCCGGCCAGTCGCTTTTTTTTTTGAGATTAAGCAGAATGCCATGGAACTAACGGTTGCATTTGGCAACGATCCGAGAAGGATAGTTTTCCAGCCCAAAATATAATATGAACATATTATTATATTAAATCATCATTTTATCTTTCCTGCCCCTCCGGAAAACTTAATCTCATCCCCCACCCAGTTACCATCGTGAAGTGCGATGTTCTGGTAGTGGGCGCTTCGCCCGCCGGCCTGATGGCTGCGATCTCTGCCGCAAAAGGCGGAGCCGGGGTAATATTATTAGACAGGGATCTGGCCGGCCTGGATCACGCTGCCAACACCCTCTTTGAGGGAATGGCCGCCGCGTCAGGCATTAAGGTAGAGGACTGCTACCTGAAGAAAGAGCTGGAAGGCATGCGCATTCTCTCTCCCTCCGGCCAGGGCGCAAGCATTCCGGCTAAAGGCTATTTCATTGACAGAAAAAAATTCGATGAACACTACCTTCGCCTCGCGCAAAGCTCAGGTGTGACGCTGCTGGCAGGAATAGCCAAAAAATCCAGGCTGGATGGCAGTCGCAGAATTGTTTTCTCGAACGAAGAAGAGATCGAGGCCAAAATAGTGGTGGACGCCTCAGGAGTATCGTCTCACCTGGCCTATGGAGCAGGCCTGGTGCCCATGCGCCATGCTGAAGATATTGCCTGGGCCATGGAAGCCGACATCGAACATCCGGGTCTTGGCGAGGAGATGTTCTTTCTGTATTGGATCGGCAGCATGGCGCCCGGCTGGAAGGCCACCTTCTCGCCCGCGGGCGGCGATCGGGCCACGCTTGGCGTCTTCGTGCGCGGCCATGGTCAAAATGTGCAGCCTTTTTTCCGGGCTTTTTTGAAGCGGTTTAGAGCCTACAAAAAAGGGCAATACAGGGATATTGAGAATCTCAAGATCCTATCCGTGCGGCGGGGGGGCGACCCCATCTGTGTTATGCCTGGGGAAATCGTGGCCGATTCTCTGATGGTCACGGGAGGGGCCGCCGGCCAGAGCGGTCTTGCCTACAGCATGCGCGCCGGCACCATCTGCGGCAGCGTGGCCGGCGAGGCCGTAGCGGCGGGAAATGTATCTCGCGGCAGTCTTTCCCAATATGAAAAGCTCTGGAAAAGGGAATTCTACTGGCAATACCGCATGGGCAGGGCATCATTGCAGACGCTGGCCATGATGAAGGATGAGGAGATCGATAGACTTGTGCGCGGCCTGTCCGGAAAAAGGCTCATCTCGGGTGGCTCATTTGCCAAAAAGGCCGGCTATGCCGCCGCTATCGTCTTGCTCTTCCGGCCCAAGACCGTGCTCGATCTGGCTGTAAATTTGATGCGGGGCTAAAAGATGAATCTACCTTTGGGCTAAACCCAGGGGTTACGATTTTCACCACAAAGACACAGAACTCACAAAGAA
>JALNZQ010000001.1 GCA_023229165.1 Methanothrix sp. | reverse complement strand
TGATCATGTATGGACTATCAAGGAGCTAATGGCATTCAGGATACCAATTCAATGATATGAGTACACGACCTCATATCTGAGCAGATATCTAACCTTCGCGAATGAACAAAATCCACCAGTAAGTAAAGCTTATGAATATCGCGATTACTTATTAAGTGGTAATCTTAGCAGGCAGACAGTAAATAATGCCTGTATTGCTATAAAAAAATTCTATAAGATGAATGGAGAAGAATTTGCTTTTAAAATGCTTCCCGTAAATAACACCTTGCCATTCTACTTTGATGAGGAAGATGTTCATGACATATTCATAGCAGCATCACATAATATAAAACATCTTTCTATGTTAAAAGTATTATTCTATTGCTGCTTAAGGGCTTCAGAAATATGCAAATTGGAAGATAAAGATATTAATTTTAAGACCATGACGATCAAAGTCCGCGAGGGAAAAATGGGGAAAGACGGCATAGTCTATCTAACTGAAGATTGTATTAAGACTTTAAAAAGATACCTTGAGATCAGACCCCAATTAAAAATTGAAGGGAAAACACCGCTATTTTATACGGATCATAGCAACCTGTTTGACCGACGTGATATTTATAAAATGTTTATTCATTATAAAACTTTAGCGGGCATTTCCAAACCTGGCGGAGTTCACGTGTTTTCCCGGCATAGTCCCGGTTGTCTAATGATAAAAAAAGGGAGTTGATTTAAGAATAGTTAAAGAAATCCTTCGCCACAGCTCGATTTTGAGCACAATGAGGTATACTTTCGTGTCAGATGAAACAAAAAGAGCGGCGTACGATAAAGCTATGAATTTATAGGAATCAACAGAACCGAACTGAGCAAGGGTTTAATACTTACCCATATAGTAATTACCGTCAGAGGTAATACAAAATGTGGAAAATGATACTATGCCTTATGTTAATGATGACTACATCCTTAGCCACAACTTATCAGAGCCACAATATTTCTTTTGATATTCCCGCAAATTGGTCGTTAGTTAGCGATCAGTGGATTAATAGGACCCAAATAGATGGAACATTGCTGACTGATGCCAAAATGGAGCTAACTGATAACCAATCTACCATTCGAATAGATGTTGTGAAATTCCCACAATTAGCATGGTATTTAGATACTTTCTGCCCTAAGGATGGTTTTTGTCTTGAACTTAATGCTTTTTATTCAGATGCCGTTTTAAGAATGGAGCATAGCGGTAGCCGTGGAACCACACAAAATGGTTATTCCTTCTTACTTTTCGATTCGGGTGATTGGATGCTAGTAAAACCAGTGAATGCTGAACAGATAGTCGGAGTATACGGAACATTTAATGGTATGTATGAAGTCCAAGCGATACCACAATCCAGTTTCGATATGCCGCAACCACTCTATGATGTAAGCAATAGTCTAAAAGTGTTGGATGGAGCGACTAAACAGTTTTATGGAGCTAAAGCAGCTAAATTTAAACAGTTTTAGCTATCTCACTTTTTCTCTAATTAATATGCAAATATCATTTGGGACGGCATAAATGAGGATTATTAAAAAAAGATGGAATAAATTCTCATAGATCGTTTTGATAATTCTTATCCTTCCGTTTCAGACAGTAAGGCATAACCTTGCACCGAGCTGCAAGTGGTTTTGATTTTTAGGGCTTCGTCTACTTCGCCGGATAGGACTTCATGATATTCGCCAATATCAATATTTAGAGGCATTCCTTCTAAATTCATTAAGCCGGTTTTCTCATCATCTCCGAAGAGTAGTTGAATCTCGGAGACGTGGCCTTCAAGATTTGAGATGTAGCTGGTCAACATCATTTTAGCCACAGAAAGCCAACATCCTGCCCGAGGAGTTGCTATTGTAAAAATTCCGGCCTCGGAAATATCTATATCTTGTTCAATATCAATTTTAATCCATTTATAAATCATGAAAAATCACGTCCTTAAGAGCCTGTTAATTCCTTCGCGAAGAAGTCGTAAGCTACAACTTTAGAAGATCCTGGGGTCCTAATCTTTCTCACGAGAGAAAACACTTGAAAATTTTGGTTTACTGTTGCGCCGTCTACTTCTTTTGTATAGCCTTCAATCTGGAATTGATCTAATGTTTCCATCTCGTGATATACTCTGCAATAGTACAGATCTTCCACAATAACGCCAGCAAATCCAAAGTTTAAGAGATCGCTTTTTGTGGTTACTTCCTGAAAATAACATGGATAATAATTATATGCTGTTGTACTTTCTCCGGGTATTGTGATGAATTCGCCCGCCGCGTCTTTTGCTTGAATTTTTAGATCAGCTACAGGAAGCTCTAAGCCGCTATACGTAGCCGTGAAATTTAGAACTTCTGTGATCGCGCATGGACTTACAGCCTTTGAATGAAGTGATCCTTCGGAATTCCAATAATCCCAAACTACGGTTTTTTGAACCGGCGTTGAACCATTTAACATATCGAATACTATTGAGACTTCATTATAATAACCATGATCTTTAAGTATGCAGTATAGGCTAGCAGAAGGCGTTGTAAGGGTTCCTGCGTCCACAGTTACCTCAGTGCCGGAAGGTGCCGGGGCATAACCATAAAAGGCATCAGCCGAAGCTCCACTTGTGCTTTCAGAGATTATCATTTTATTAGGCATATTAAATAATCTGCGCTTCATGTAATGAAAACCCCGGCTTTGCGTTCTTTATAGTCATCATCAGCTTTTAGAGCGTTTTCTAAAGTTCTGAGATAATTATAATAGTATGAAGATCCGAGACGGTTGGCAAAATGACTAACACTTGTGTCTTGATTGAATTGGACTTTTTGAGCATTCCACTCAGGCTGACCAACTTGAATATAATCCGCTATCAGATAAGCCAAAGCTCTTTTAGTGGTTACATCAGCAACGGTGGACAGATTAAGGCGCGTTAGATCATTTGCAAACTCTTCTTCAGCTTGATCGAGGAGTTCTGTGAATTCTGCATAAAGCAAATCGGCGGTTGTGCCTTCTTCCGGTGTCGCCTCTGATTCTTCTTCACTTTGCACTGATTCCACAGAGGTTAAAATCTGCAAAGACTCTATAACATCAGCATCAGTAATTGCCATAAGGAAACCTCAGAAAAATAAGACCGCCCTAAGAAGAGGGCAATCTATATCCAATTACAGTTCCGTTGGTGTTATTAATCGCGATGTAAATCTTACCATCTGCCTGTTCAAATCTTGAACTCTCAAGCGGTCCTATGAGGCGTGTAGAACTCTTAGGGATTGTTAGGGTAAGATTCCCGAGTCCAGACCTAAAGTAAACCCCTTTTTGGACGGTCACATTAAGACCGGCAGCGACGGCGGTGTTAGCTACTAGAAGGATAAGCCGGTTGTCTTTGGAAGAGTTGATTTGCATTCCACTCGTGCTATTAAGGGTTGTAGCCGTTGAAGGGGTCACATAAGAATCCATAACGCACTGACTCTCGTTAATCGTAGTCTTAGCTTCGGCCATTCCCACAAAAAGAAAGGCTATTAGCCCAAGGGCTAATACCACAGGTAAAATCTTATTGAACATCTCAATACCTCAAGCACTCTTGTTTGCAGTCAAAAGAGCTAATCCAGAGTTTCTAATAACCTTAGAACCATAGATGTGAAGGCCCTTGCAAGCGTCCGCGAGTCTGTCATCAGGCCGATAGAGTTCCACACTGGAAACTTGCTCCGCGTACGTTACAGCGCCGGGGTAGCCTGCAACTATCTTATACTTTGTTCCTGTGGTGTTAGGAACGGAATTTGACTCCAAAATGTCAAAACCAGCAGCCCTTGTTATAAATCCGTTGCGAAGTGCTTCGGGACTGCCAGAAGCAGAGATATTAGTAAACCTGTCATCCTTTACGAGTAGACCTGTGAAAAATGGAGGTACGATAACCCATCTTCCCGTCTTCGGAACATTAGCTTCATTAAGCTTTGTGGAAAGGTCCACAAGATAATCGAAAGCGGTCGTTCCTTCTGAACTGTTCGGCACGATAGGTGAAGCATCGCTTCCTATCTCGTTATCTTCAGAGACGTTGGCAACCATGATAGAGGCGATATAATCATCTGCAACTTCAGAAATACCATAAGCGGCTTCGCTCATCGCTGAATCTAAAACCTTTGGCTGAGTTTGAGCTTGATCTGCATCATCAATACTAAAATTGAAATAATCTCCTTGATCAATAAGTAGTGCAGTTGAAGCATCGCTAAGATTTTCTGGAGCAGCTATGGTTGTATTCTTTACGTAAGGTCGCACGGTTACAGGGCCAATGCCGTTAATGTGGACTGTATCACCCATATTGGCAATACTGCCGGTGAAATCGCGATTACAAACGCCAGGTTGAGCGTAAACAAGGTTCTTATTAAGGTTATACAAGAGACGGCTTGCCCAAATCTCCGGAATTATTCCATTAATTGTCATTTAAATTAAACCTCTTTAAATTTTACTAAATTCCCGATTTGAGAGCCTTTTGAACGGCTTCCCAATTTTCGTTAATTTGAGATGGACTCATTCGCTTAATTGATTCGCGAGTAATTATAACTGGTTTAGTATTTGCAGGATTTGTATCGCTGCCTATCGGTTCCGGCGCTGGTTTAGAATTCTCTATCAATTGCTTGAATGAAGCAATCTCAGATTCCATTTCAGCTTGCGATTTCCCCGCAATCTTAGGAGCCCATTCTTGTGAAATGCCAGCTTTTGAAAGAAGATCTGCTTTCAGGGTATTGAGCTTTGTAGATTCTAGCTCTCCCTTGAGGCTATCTCTTTCAGCCGTAAGTGAATTGATTGTTTCAGTATGCTTATCCCTTTCACGAAAAACTCTTTCAGATATGATACTGTCAAGCTTTTCTTGTGTGAAAGTAAGTAATTTTGATTCTTCATCCATTTTGAAAACTCCCAGATTTTCCACAGAAAACATTTCTGTGGTGGCTCTGTAGACCATTAATAATATATTTAAATAATAATATTATTACTATATAAAGTTTGCGCTTGAATAAAAATGGTTGAAATTAAATAAGGATAAATAGTGAAGGATCATATTGAGATTAAGGTGGGAAGAAATTGAAACAATTCATATTGCTGCTAGTGTTGATTGCGTTTGTTTTGCCTGTAGTAAACGCTGTTCCTGATAGTTTTGTAACAGGTCCCTATAAGGTGTCGTTTGATCTAGGATTACCACAGGATGCATATAGCGTTACGAAAAATGCTCCTGTGATAGATGAAACTCTAGGTGGAGAAAAACGAATTGAATATTCTGTAATGATAAATAATAAAACTGGGTTATATCGTTTCATGACGATAGGTATAAAACATTTAAATGAGTCCAATACGGGTGCAGTTTTTACCGGCGAAATGATTGAAGAAGTCTTAGCATCTAAGGACAGTGATGACCCTCGCATTTCAGGTTTTAGTTCAGATACGCGTACAATTGATGGTGCAGATGGCGCAGTGGCCTCAATGACCCTTAGGTTAGAACAGGATAATATTCTCGACGGTTATCATGCCGCATACATGCCTTCGTTTGATTATCGGAAACAAACCTTTGTCGAAGTTGTGTCTTCGTACCCGTGGAATGAAGGAACTTTGCAGCTATTGAAGACAATCCATGTTGAATTAGTCTAGTAGGAGGGAAGAAAATGATAAGAACATTAGATAAAATGCTTAGCATAGCCTTATTATTCACCTTGTCGATAATTCCTTTGACGGATTGTGTCTTCGCAGCAGAGTTAGGCACTAGAGAAAATCCATTGCCAATTGGTACGACAATGGATTTAGGCGATGGTTGGCAAATAAAAATTCTAAAGGTGTATCCCGATGCTACTCAAAAAATAAGAAATGAAAACCCATTCAATGGAAAACCTGATGAGGGAAATCAATATTTCATGGCTACAATAGAAGCAAGGTATTCAGGTGAAAAAGAAGAATCGTTCC
The DNA here is from genome assembly GCA_023229165.1 of Methanothrix sp. Classification (GTDB taxonomy): domain Archaea; phylum Halobacteriota; class Methanosarcinia; order Methanotrichales; family Methanotrichaceae; genus Methanothrix. The sequence goes on along the minus strand of JALNZQ010000001.1, from coordinate 35,433 downwards.
CTGGGAGATACAGACTTCATGTAGTCGGTGCATCATCTCTGGTTTCTGAACCGCCTCTATGGGGTGTTGTTCCAAACGATTTACCCATTAATCAAGATGTATTTCCTGGTGGTGTAATTTCTGGTAATGTGTATTGGGAGATAAAATCATCGGATGCAGACTCGCTGGTTTTATATGATGATAAAGCAGAAGATCGGATATTCTATTCACTCTCGCCTTAAGCGGAATGAATTTCATTCTACTGCTATTTCATTTTTGATTTTATTAGAAATCTTTCCTTCTAGATTGGCAATCTGAACTAAATAAATAGACTTTTAAACACTACCATAACATTTAATAATGAGGTACAACAAGATTGCCACAAGGGCATAAATAGAGGTGAAAACGTGGTTGAATATCGTAGAAGAGATGATAAAGATACTTGGCATTGGTGTAAAAACTGTACCAACTATCCTCCAGATGGTAGTAAATACGAAAAAAGTTCGACAAAACCGACTACTGGAGAACTTGACAACCAATGCAAAGCGAAACAAAAAGACAATGATTGCAAGTAATTTCAAATCATTTTTATTTTTTATATGATTAATATTTTGCAATTAAAGTATGATACCTGCAACCAGTTCGCGAAAACTTTTATTCTATTGCTATTTCATTTTTAAGTTCCTCAGCTTCAGTCCCTTCCAAGTTTGCTATTTCTGCAATCTCTTTAGGGTCTTCTGGAAGGCCATCTCTCCATAGCGTTTTTATATCTACTATTTCCACCGCATCAGGTACTTTCTTTTGAACCTCAATCTGAGAAGCTATTTTCAAGGCTTTCTTGATCTTAGGATCAATTGACAGTTTCAGGCGGTTAATCTTTGAAAGAGTGCTTATTAGTAGGCGTTTCAAGGCTGCTGAAGAATCAGCCCTTTGAAGCTTCTTAGGATCACCAAAGAGAATAGAAGAAGTCTCAGAGAGTGCATATAGCTGATCTAAGAGAAATTCCATTTGCTTAAAACCGCTATCAAGCTTGCCGTCATAAGTGATATACACTGGCGGAGCTTCACCAGATTCAAGAGGCCAATATTTATTTCCACTTATAAATATCATTTCTCCTGAATCAGGATCTGTTGAAAGGCAAGATTCCGGCCCAGCCATATTAGGGAGACTGTGACGGTTTAGGATTCTTGTTATTTGGCATATTCTTAACTCTAATTGCTCAATTAATGAGTTTATATCTTCATAATCTGATTGACCAAATGAGTTATCTGAAGTTGCAAGGTTATAAATTGGAATAATCAAGAACTCATTAACGCCGGTGTTTTGCTCATCCTTAAGAGTTTTATATCTTGGATGAGATGAAATAGGCTTAATCTGTTTTCCTATTTTGCCGTTATCGAGCTCATAAAGGCGGTTTTCTACTTTGCCTTTGGAATGTATCTCACTTCTTAATAAAGTTGTTTTCTTGCCTTCCCAATCAATTTCTTCAAAAGTCCATGCTAAAACATGGTATTGAATCTTTTTGATATTATCTGGGTTGACCACAGGATACCAAAAGAAAGGGCTTTGAGATTCGATAGTTGCTCTTTCACCATCGAATCCTATTTTTATAATACCTGGCGAATATCTGAGAACATCAAGGGTTGTTTCATAGCCAATATTATAAAAATCATTGTATTCTATAAGCGACTTTAGATAATCTCCATTGCTATCGTTTTTGCTTGAAATGTTAGGCGTTTCACCCCAAAGCATGTTTGCAAAGGTTGTGGTCAAGCGGCGGTGCCAATTGAGGGAGAAGGCTAAAACGGAGCTTTCATCTTCTCTAAGAAGCCTATTAAGATCTGTGAAAACGCTTGAATGCTTTCCTTCAAAGAGGAGTTTATTCTTTTCATAAGATTCAAGCCTCAGCTTTGTATCTAAATCGTCCACAGGGAAACACATCCCCGTTGATAAGAAATTTAAATTTGTTAACAATAAAATCATCTCTTTGGTAAATCTACTGGCATTTTATTATAATTATGATTGAAGATTTCTATAGCACCATAACGCAAACTATCGCAAGCGTGGTCTTCGGTTTTTACGGGAAAATCGATACCAATAGACTGCTTTTTTTCGTCCCAAGTGTAGGACTGAATTTGTTCTATTAATTTAGTACAATTTTTATAAATGAGGAGATTACCATCTTGAAGAGCTTTTGCAGTTATACGAATTCCATCTAAAACTTCGTTTTGGGCATCCCCTACACGATATTTCTTTAGAGATCTTAGCTCCGTCTTGTAGCTGCTAGCCGAAGGATCAATTAAGATCTTCTGGGGAAACTTCGAATCCAAGAATTCAACTAGATCATTTGCATATTCTTTATCAGTCTTTTGGCGTCCGGCTTTGCGGCTATCATAGTAATACTCTTTGTAAACATACCATCTCCCTTTAGAGCGTCCGAAAAGAAGAAAACAGGTAGCGTTAGCCGTGCCATAGTCCACAGAACAATAAATTTTATCAAACTTTTCCTTAGGTAATTCATTTACAACGTTTTTATTAATGTCGAAGGAATCATAAACTGCACCAGTAGCGGCAACCCAAAGGCCAAGAATGTAACGAGAATACCACAAGCCAACGTATTCTTTCTTGAGGTTTTCGACGTATTCAGGATCAAGGCTTTTGTTGTCTTCCAAAGTGAAAACGAAATTTTTAAGATTTAGTTCGTCAATTCTATCGATATAATTAACTTTTAACCAGCACCTTGGACTTTCTGCATTATAAGTGAAAAAACCTTTAGCATTTTTTACAGAAAGACGGCTTAAAAGCATTGTAAAGAAGCTATAAGGCCAAAGCGGGAGTTCGTCTCCATAGGCTCCGGCGGCGGTTATTCCTTGAATTTTATCTTTAGCTTTTTCATCATTTGCACCAATGGCATAACATTTTCTTCCATAAATGTAAACTTCGCCAGCTACTCTATTATATCTATAATTTTTAATCCCCACTAAGTCAGAAATTACATCTAAAACATTATGCTCAAGGCTTCTTTGAGTTTTTCCAATCATCAATAAGTTGCCTTCAGGGCCTTCTATGCAATATTGAATCCAGCGGAGTATGGAAGCAATCGTCTTTCCGGCCCTTACAGAACCTCCAAATAAATTTATTCTTGCATTACTATTTAATATTGAATAGCGTTGTTTACCCACAGGAAGATCTAACATATTAATAACACCATAATTTAAAATATAATTTATTTAATTAATAATTTTATTAATATTTAAAGGTTTCGGTAAAAGGTCAAAAAAAGGGGCCGAAAATTATAGCGTTTGGGCTAACACTGTTTAAAGTTCTAAAAGGGAAAGCCATATAGCTAATTTAATAATAATGTTTATATAAGTATTAATTTTAATTACTTAAGAATTATTAAACTTGTTAAATTTTTAGTTCTTAGTAAGTTTGCTCGCCTTTGCTAAGGCTCGCGTTGCGTAGCTGCGAGCTACGCTTTACCCTTTCTGCCACTGATGTTTATATCTTGTTAATTTAATAATCTTTGTAAGGCTCTAGGATCGCAAAAGTCCTATACTTTGATAGTTTGCTACATGGCAAAAAGGTCTTTAGTTTATATACTTCAATGAACTTGCAGAGATTTAAAAACTTATTAAGTTTTAAATAATTATTAAGTAATCATTGGATTATTGAGGCTATTAAAGTTTATAATAATCCAATACTGGTTTAGAATCGGATACACAAAGTTCATAGCTAAAACGCTATCAAGAGGCTTTGAGATTCATCTATAAGTGATTATGAAATTAGAAATAGTTCAATCTTCAAGATGTTACGGTATAGGCCTTTTCAGGTTTTTTGATACAAATCAATAACAGTAGGCTTTATTTAGCTAAAAAAGCTGATTTTGATACCTATAAAGTATGAAACGACTTGTTAACTAGAATACAATTTGGCATAGCTTATTAATATGTGCAATTTTGGAATATATAAAGATATGAATACTTATCTAACTTCATAAACTTATTAAGAAGATGAAGGTTTAGCCTTTTCGGGCTAAACCGGCCCGAGCCATCAGGCGAGGTAGAGCGAGCCTAACAAGGCGAGCTCTAGAGATCGGTTACGGTTATCGCTGGCAAAGGTTCGGGAAGATTCTTTTCTGTTTTCTCATCTTCCTTCAACTTCTTCATAAGTCTTTCGAATTCGGACTTTGCATCTTCAAAGTTTTCTAAATTATCTCCAATACTATTTTTAGCAATTAATTGTGTTCGTTCAAGCATTTTCATTAAGATATTTAAATCAGATAAATTATATTCTTGTTTCTTAATAATAGCATCCAATTTCTTAATAATAATAGTCAATGTTTGCGATGCTGCTTGATAAGCTTTTCTTTGAAACTTTTCATATTCGCCCTTGGGATCTTCAATCTCTATGTCACCTTCATTGAGAGAAAGAGATAGGACATACGCGGCTCTTTTCTGCTTCCAGTTATCCCGTCTTGCAACCTGACGAAGATAACCTACATCAACATTAAATCTTTCAGCTATCTCTTTCTTATTCAACCATTTGGTTTTTCCATCTTCTTCTAGTCCTTTTGTGTAAGCTAATTCAATCTCAGGCCATTGATACTTAAGATAAACCATTTAATAATCACCAGTTTTATAATTATAAATGTTTAATATTATTTAATATATATAAAGCTTGCGGCATGAATTAAACTTAATATTGTCCACAGGGTTGTTCATTCCTACCTTTCTGTAACAGGTCAGTTTTTTAAAAAATCAATATCATCCAAAGCATTTTAGGTTTTTCTGTAACAGGTTGTAACCGGTTTGTAACAGGTTACTAAAAAATATATTTTTTTAAAAACCAATAACTGTAACAGCATTTATTCTATATATTATTTAATTTGTAACAGGTGTAACAGGAATATGCAATATTTTACAGTAAAATATTTGAAAGCCTGCGGGAGAGAACACCCTGTGGAAAAAGTAGTAAAAATTTGAAATTTTTCTACGGAAAGTTTTCAAAACCCCAAAAACCTGTTACACCTGTTACAAAACCTAAAAATACGTCGGTTGATGTCGGTTTTAAAAAAATTGACCTGTTACAAACCTGTTACAACCTGTTACAAAATTCACAAAATGCACCATTAGATAGCGATTTAAAAAGTAATAGATCCTGTTACAAACTACCATGAATCATCCCCATATTCTCTTTTCAAGTTTTGATATGTCTCTGAAAGGTGTTTGCATTGATAAGAATCTCCATTCGATCCCTTATTGAGTATTTCAGTCATATCAGCTATTGCTCTATTATACTTCTCTTTATCAAACCTAACTCCCGAGTAAACCCTTTTGGTCTCTTTGCCAAAGCGCTTTGTTGGTGAGCAGCACCCAGCTAGATTTGAAAATATTTTTCCAAAAGAATTCTTATTTAGGATGGAAGCATTAGCCAAAGTAGCCCATTTTTTGAAAGCCTCATAGAGATCTTCTATAACAGTATATTCGCTTTCATTAACCTCGAATACCATGCAAAATTGATTCTTGAACTCTTCAATTGAATAGACCTGCTTTTCATATCCCTCTGTAAGATGCTCACAGGCAGGATAAGACCTTTTAGGGACTATCTCTTTTGCCAGGCTAATTAGAACATTTAAATAGCCGCTAAGCTCTTCCTCTGTGGTTATCCTCTCGTGCAATTTTTCATCGATCTTTCTTTGTGTCGGATCTTCAGGATCAGGGTTTTCTGTGAAATAGTAAGGCGTATTGACTCTTCTAAACCTTCTGGTAAAACCCCTTGATTCGTCGTCAAACCTGGGAGGATCGTTTGCATCGATATTTACTTTGCAGAACGGAACAAAGCTAAGGCAGCCCTTATACTTCTGATCTGTTGTAACCTGATCATCTCCGGTTAGAGTCTTTAGAATTGCCGTGCTGTATTTTTCACCGTTCTTTTCATTCCTCTTAGCTTCTCCACAATGAAGGATTCTCTTTCTGGAAAGCTCCGATACAATAAAATTCTTATTATTGAGATCTTTTAAGGAGATATCCGCTATAGTTAGCGCGCCAAAGAACTTTCGCCTGAATTTCTGCCTTTGTCCTTTACCATTTCCACCAAGTCCTAAAAACATCGCGATGTAAGGCCATGCTTGAAGATTCAAAGCTGCTAAATCATCGGAGATCATTGCCATCTTTGAGCAATCATCAGAGCAAATACTATCATAGAACTTGAATATTTCTGGACATTTGGCATTAGGTTTAAAGTCCACAGGTAGGACCAACTCTTCGCTTATGTAATCTTTAGACTCCATTGGCCTCACTTCGCCGGTTATCAAGTCGCAAACATAACCGTTTTTAGTTCCTACTAAGGTAGGCTTTCCCGTGTCAAATTCTACAGGATCTTTTCTCAGATCGTTCTTAATTCGTCTTTTTACTTCTGAGATATTCCCTTGCTTTGAAAGGTCTTCAGCTACTTTATCACATATTTCCTCAATTAAGAAGTCTCCGCCTTTAGTCCAAAGCCCATTATCGCCGCAAGTCCAAAGAGAAGGTTCTTTTGTTTGAATTTCCCATGAGGCAAGTTTAAAAGGTACTTTGTCCAAGATTGATTTAGCTGCCTTTGTGGGCGAAAATTGAAGTTTCTTGTCCTTATCCTTGGTAAGATCAGAAATTGAAATGCCGTGGTGTACTTTGTAAATTTTTCTCAAACCTTGAATTGCTTTATTTATGGTTCCGGCTCTATAATCGTCTCTTTCCCATTTATCTCTCATTAAAAGAGAAGACCTGAAAATTCTATCTATTTGTTCCAGCTTTTGAGTATAGAAAGCAATCCCATTACATAGAGCTAGGTCTGCCCTACTATCATCATAGTCATATTCTGAAGTGTCACCACCTTCATAGAGTCTCTTAAATTTACCGTTGCTTTCCGTTAGACCTAACTCTATTATCTTTTCATCTTCTAAATCCGGGCTTTTACCTAAATTTTCTGCTTTCTCTGCGGGAAAATCTTCGCTCTTTTTGATCCTGCTTTGAAGCTCTTCAGCAAAAGCCTGATGATCTCTAATAACCGTAGGGAAGCCTTCAATGACCCAACCAGTCATAGAAATAATTCTACTATGATCATAAATTTCTATTTTATGACCTTCGTCGTCTATTACTCCTCGATTTCTCCCTTCTGGAAGTTTCGCTTTAATGATAATATGAATACCTTCCTTAGAGCGTGAAACTTCGGCATAACTATCAACCACTTTTTCAAGGATTTCCGCCGCCCAAGGCGCAATTTCTCCTGTGGACTTATTGATACAATCGTCTAAGTCGATAAGACAATAAGGATCATCATCGCTTAAAGCAAATCCCGGACCGAGTTCAGGGGTAAAAATGGTACGTCCCATTACATTCTCAAGGCTGCTCCACGTCTCATTATCTGTGGAACTTGCGCATTTTGCTCCATTTCTTCCTATTTGATTATAAGGGATTTTTTTAGTCTTTCCATCAACTTCTTTTACTTTCCACCATACCCATTGATCCCTTTTTTTCATTTCTTCAGGAATATACTCATGAGAAGGAATATGATCGCAATCTTTATATACTTTGACATTTATAATACTATTTGCCGTTTCGTTCACCTTTTCGGCACTCTGGGGAGGGTTTTTTGCCATTCCTTCCCCAGCACCTTGAACGTTCTCAACAGCAACACCAACTTTTTCTTCAGAACATGTTTCACTCATTTTTAAAACCCCACAACATCACAATACGCAAAAAGAGCAAATAGATAGCCTAAGCATATTGTGAAAATGTATTCAAAAAACTTTTCAACAATTACCTTTAAGCTTTTGGAGTATCTATCTGTTTAACCTCTCTCAAAATCATCATTCTTAACCATCCTGATTGTGATAAGCCGTAAAAATCAGCTATCTGTTCAAGAGCTTTTTTAACACGCGGTTCAAGTCTCATATCAAACGTTGTCGATTGTTTAACAATTCGCTCTGTCATATGCAAACCCCAATATAATTACGAAGCACATACTATATAAACATTTGGTTTTAATATAAATTCTACTAATTTAGTTATTTTTCTCTTTAATTGGTGATAAAAATACTCAATTAGGTTAGTTTTCACTTTCTGACACCTGCTGCCTCGCGTCTAATTCTATCTAAGCCAAAGTATTCATGGCCTATCATCAAATCTACAAATGCTTCCACATTTTCAAAGCCAAATTCTTGCATTAGTTTTGAAATTCTAGTCTTTTGGCTTTCTGTCAGTTGATACTTTTGAACGTCCGAATAGTCGATCATTTTAGTTACCTCATTAACAATTACAAAGTATGTTTGAGGTATCTTAACCGTATATTTAAAATTCTGAATTAAATAAAAATAGGATTAGAATCTTTCTAATAACAATTTGGCTCTCGATTCTACCTTTGAATCTCCGTCTTCTTTTGAGATTCTTTCTAGCTCAAATTTTATTTCCTCAATGTTTTCCTTTTTAGCAGCCAAGAAACGACCTAATACTTTCACAGCATTTAAACGCTTATTCACATCCATATCAGGATTATCTGCATCCAAGATTTCCATCATTGAATAGTATATTGGATAGTATTTTACATCACTTAAAGCTACGATTGCATCTAATGTGTGCCGTTCAATTTCACTTCTTTGGGGCTCATCAAACGATTTTAATGTTTGAAGTATCGAAAAAATCTGCATAGCTAGACGCTCAATCTCTGATTCATTTTTCGATTCATTTTTTGATTTTATTTCATTTAGAGCTTTTATAATGTTCTTTGGATCTACACACTTGTCTATATTTTTTAATAATTCATCTAATTCAGTCAAGCAAATTTCCTCCGTTATCACAGCACTAAGTATCTTTCATATTTATCCCTAGCGCCTTCCTTAGAAAAATGAGTATATTTCCATGCATATTCCCTTCACAAGTCCATATAACATTATGAATCTTCTAAAAATTATTAAGTTCGATGGCAGCGAGAAATTACTTAATGCTGCGGAAAAGTTTATTACCTTAAAAAGAGTCTTTTTCTATCGGAGGAAAGGCAAACGCAAACTGCGAAAGCCTAGCCAAAATTCACAAGTATAGAGACTAAACCAGGTTTAGCAAACCTGCGCCTTACCAGGCTAGGCAACCTCGACTTACCTCAGGCACTTGACACTTAGGCTATTTAAATTCTGCGTTTGCCCACCGGCAGAAGTGTGCCAAAATTACGCATTCCTTTTCTAGCAGGATCACACCACGCATTCCAGCAAATCCTTGCTGGTGATGATTCCCACCAGCGCCCCGCCCTTCATCACAGGAAGCCTTCGAATGCTGTGCTCTCGCATCAGCCGCGCCGCTTCCTCGGTGCTGGCATCCAGGTCAATGGTGACCAGCGGCCCTGGGGTCATGATCTCTGAGACGGATACCCGGCTTGCATCGCGCCCCTCGGCAAAGACCTTAAGGAAGATCCGGCTGGTGGTGACAATGCCCAGGCATTCCTTGAGAAGGCCGTCCCTGGCCACCAGCACGCTGCCCCTCTTCTCAGCCGCCATCCTTTTTATGGCCTCCAGCACCGTGGCCTCCGGGCGCACAGTGGCAATGGGATAGCTCATCAGATCTCGAACCTTCATAGCAGCCTCATTCCATTATAGACAAGACATATTATTGCAGTTATAGGCAGATAAATCTGATCCATTTTCCAAAGGAGACAAAAGAAGAAAAAATTAATGGTAAGCTCCTTTCAGAGCTCACCCCACTCGATCTCCAGCCCTACCGCTGGCTGCTCCAGGCCGAAGCTCCCTAAAACCAAGGGATGCAGCTCTCCAAAGCATCCGATCTTTTGGCCGCCGACCAGTAGATCGCCACCCCTTCCTGGCAGAAGCGCTCCGTCCTGAGAAGGAACAATCTCTGCCTCGATGGCCAGTTCCCGCAGCACGGCATCGACGGCCGAGCGAACCTCCGAGAAATTGGCCCCGCTGTGAATGCTGGCTGCAGCCAGATGCATGCGAGTCTTCTTCTCCACCACCACATCTCCCGCGGCAAATATCCTCTGGGGCAGAGGATGATGCTGGTTCATGGCAAAGATCTCCAGAAGGCTGGAGAGAAGCGAGGTGCGCAGGATTGTGTGCAGTTCGCTGATAGGATGCAGCACGGCAACCACGCCTGCGCCCTTTGGCGAGCGCCTCATCCACTGGAAATGCATCTTTTCATTGGTCAGAGTGAAAGGCATGGTCTCCAAATAGCCTAGGCCTGCCATTACCTCGCGAATCTCGGCTTTGCGTAACTCCGAAGGGTGAGCGCGTCCTACAGTCACCGTACCAGGGAGGCAGGCATCCAGCCGGTCAAAGCCATAAGCCTTGGCCGCGTCCTCGAAGATGTCCCAGGAGTGCATTATGTCCGCCCGGTAGGCAGGAACCTGCACCCTCACCTCGCTGCCATTCGCGACTGCCCCAAATCGCATCCGCCGCAGGCATTCGGCCAGCTCCGGGGGCTTCAGATCAAAGCCGATCAGCTTGTTGGCCTCCGCCGCCCTTACTGTCCAGCTAGACGGCTGCAGATTGGGGGAGACGAAATCGCCCTCGCTTCTCTTGACGACAACGCTCTCGATCCTGCCGCCCCTCTCCGCCAGAGAGGTTACTACTATGTTCAGGGCTTTGTGCACCATGCCATCCGTTCCCGTAACGTCAATGAAGAGATCCTCTGTCTCTTCCGTGACGCTGGTCAGCTCGCCGTTGATGATGGGCGGGAAAGAGAGCACCTGATCTTTACAGTCCACAATGAGCGGATAGCGCTCGCACCCTTGCAGGATATGCCCGTAACCCTTGCCCTTGGGGTGCTTTTGCAGGATCTCCTGCATGCTCATCTCTTCGGTAAAGTCCAGGGGCACAAACTTTCGGGCAGGATCTTCCCCAAAGTAGCGGAAGGGCGGCGTGACGCGAGATAGGTCATGCACGCCGATGGCCACTTTGCGCCTGTTTCTGCCCAGACCCCAGTGCAGATCCTCTTGCAGGCCCATTAGTGACTCAATGGCCTCGCTTGTGAACGATAGGCCCCGCACCACGGCGCAGCCGATGATGGGGCGCACCGATTTTACCGATTCCTCCACCTGCAGGACGATGGGGCCTTCCTCGACGGGATACTCCACCAGCCCCGTCTTGAGGCCCAAAAAGCCCTGCATGGCTCTGGCCACGCCCTCGGCGCTGTAGAGATCGGGCCGATCCGGGAAAAACTCCACATCCACGTGCTCCTCTTCCGCTCTCTTTCCAATGTCTGCACCCATCATGGCCAGCCGGCCCATGATTGTATCCCGAGAGGCTCCAATCAGCCTCTCCATATCCTCGTAATAAAGTCTGACAACCGGCATGATTAATCCCCCTTCAAAGCTTGATGGAAACGGGCGTTTCGCGTAGCCACTCGATATCTGACTGATAGAGCAATCGCAGATCTTTGAGCCCCAGCTTAAGCATGGCCACCCGCGAGACTCCCAGGCCCCAGGCCAGCACGGGATGCTCGATGCCGAAGGGCGCCGTGACCTCTTTTCGGAAGACTCCCGCTCCGCCCAGCTCCACCCATCCGAGGCCTTCTATGAAGACCTCCGGCTCGACGGAGGGCTCGGTGTAGGGGAAGTAGCCCGGCCGGAAGCGTACCTCCTCAAAACCCATCTTGGCATAAAATTCCTTCAAGATGCCCAGAAGATGAGAGAACGTCACATCCCTGTCCATTACAATGCCTTCCAGCTGCTCGAACTCCGGGGTGTGGGTGGCGTCTATGGCCTCGCGCCGGTAGACGCGATCTATGCCGAAGGCCTTGACCGGCGGCTCGGGGTGTTCGGCCAGATACTTTATGGTCACTCCCGTAGTATGCGTTCGCAGCACCTCCTGACGGGCCACCTCCGGCTTCCAGCATCCCCCCCAGCCAGCAGATCCGGCTCCTCCGCATTCATGCATCTCTTTGACCCGGGAGTAGTCGGGAATATCGGCCAGGCTGTCCAGATAGAAGGTGTCCTGCATCTCTCGGGCAGGATGGTCTTGCGGCTGGAAGAGAGCATCGAAGTTCCAGAAGCTGGACTGCACTATCTGACCCTTGATCTCCACAAACCCCATCTCCAGCATGATCTCCCGCATGAAATCGATGAGCCTCTGGTAGGGGTGCTTCTTGCCGGGGATGATCCGATCGGCTGCGAGGGTGACGTCGTAGGGACGGAATTCATATCGATTTCCGTCTATCGTGACATACTTTCCATCCCATATGCCATTTTTTATGACTTCAGAGGTTACTTTTTCCAAATATGATATATTGCTGTATCCAAATGCAGTACTTGATTCACTGTATTTCTTGTTGGATTCTGCTAACGACCTACCAGATCCAGTGATCACATACCTCCACTCTTTGCTCTTGCTGGAGGCAACCAGCGCCCGGCTCTTAAGATCGGCTAGGCTCTTTTTATGCAGATCCGCAATGTTCTTCGCTCCGGCCAGCAGATCTTGCAGCATCACCTCGTCCAAGCCCATAGTGGCAGAGTCCAGCGGCTTGATCACGCCCCCTTGAATCGTGGCCCAGTTCTTCTTGCGCAGCCACCCCAGGCCGATCTTGAGTGCAGGATCTTTCAGCTCGGAAATGGGCTTGCCTGATCCCAATGACTGGAGAAGATTTCTCTCTGGAAGCCCCTCTTTGGCGTACTTTGTGCCTTCTTCTGTCAGAGAGACAATCTCAGCTACTGACTTTGTCACCTTGATTAGGTCTTGCTCGCCCAAAGCATCAGCCGAGGCTCGCACCGCCTCTACTTTCATTCCCAGCTTATCGGCAATGCTCTGAGGATCAGAATCTCCTTCAGATATCGCTTCCAAAACTTTTTCATCATTTTTAGATAACATAACACCATCCCACAATCGGGCGGATCAGAGCAAGGCTCTCTTGCCCTCTCGCCCCCATCAAAAGAAAGAAAAGACTAAATGCCCGAAGATGCCCGAAGCTAGCCTCTCCGGCTTTAAAAGCCTGATTTCATGATTGACAAATGAACATTTAGCAGTCTTCCCAGGCACGGTTTTTCCGGTTAGATTGATAAGTTATAAACCTGTCGAATAGCCGAAAGAGAGCCCGGAGAAGAATCGCAGAAATAAAAGATATAAGGAAAAAAGAGACGAGTCGGAGCGGGATCACTTTTTCCAGACGTCGCTCTCCAGCTCATCCAGGGCACCCATGACACCGGTCACAGCCATCTGGAAGAACTGCTTTCCTTTCTCTAGCGTTGCCGGCTGGGGATTGCCCATGACACCGTTTCCCATAAGGCTGCGCACGTCCTTCATGACCAGGAACCGCGGCCTTTTCGGGAAATGCTTCTCAGGCCTCCCTTTGACCAGATCGGGACGAATATTCATCATGAGCGAGGTCTCCATCTCCCCGGCATGCCCGTCGTGAGGGGTTTCAACCGCCCCGGCATCAATCAGGTCGAACAAAGACACCAGGCTCACGCAGAAATCGCGCTCTTCCACAGCCATCTGACAGGCCTCCTCGAGAGCCGCCATGTGCTGTCCTCCCGCGTGGCCCGTTAGAATCAGCACCCTGGCAAAGCCGCTATCTGCAAAGGAGAGCAGCAGATCCCTGGCAAAGGCGCGCAGGGCATCGTGCCCCACGGTGATGGTGCCGGGAAAGCCCCGCGTGCTGCGGCATACTCCGTAATGCAGGGGAGGGGCCAGGAAGACGTGGCGCCCTTTTGCGACAGAGCGCGCCACCTCCACGGCCTGAATGGTATCCGTCATCGTGGGCAGATGAGGTCCATGCTCCTCGGTTGCTCCCACGGGCAGGATCACAGTTTGCGTCTCCTTAAGTCCTGCAACGATCTGCGGCCAGCTCATCTCCTCCAGAAGCTTCATACGGTGATGACAGCTCCGGAGAGGACGTACTCCTCAGGCACCTTCAATTCGTAGGTCTTGTCACCCACAGACAACTGGTAGGCACTCATGGGCTTAGTATCGAAATTAGTGCCGCCGACAATTGGGCCTTCCGTAGAGTAAGGAAGCACCAGGGTGAACCGGCCGTCGGCATCACTGGTGTTGGACTGCTGGTAGATGAAAGCCCGCTTCTGATTGGTCATGATGGGAATTGCGGCTACAACTTTAGTTCCGGCAGGCGCATTTCCGCTAATAACCACTCCCGGCACATGCTCGAAGATCTTGACGAACTTCTGACCCGCGGTTATGGTATTCTCGGACTCATGCACCAGACGGTAATGCTGCAGGGCATCGAGCGGGAAGGCAGAACTGGCAGGAGTCATGGCAGCGATCTCAGCATTGTCCCCTTTATTTCGGCTCTCGTTGATGAACGCCTCCAGCTCAGTGCGATTGCGAGTGATCATGGGCGCCTCGGTAAGCACAGGAACCGTAGCTCCATTTCCTGCATCCCTGGCGCGATAGGCCAGTCCTACTCCCGTCTCTCCAGAATTCTCGGTTCCGTCGAAAAAGTACATGCGAGCCGCCATGGACTTGAAATAGGACTCGCGCCAGATCTGCACAGGCACCCAACTGTCGCCTTGCTGCTGGTAGACTCCAGCCATGTACTTGGAAGTGGGAATGGTGCTCCAGGCCGCCATGGCATGGAACTTACCTACCGCCATGGGCTGATCGATCATCACGTACTTGGTGTTGAGATATTGCGAACGGTTTAGATCAAGGTCTGCCAGCACTGCTTCCGCCTGGCTCTCATTCTCGGCTAAGAAGAAGGGCGAAGAGCCAGGAGCATTCGTGGTGACGCTGCCTATTCCCTGCTGGAAAGGATTAGCATTGGGAATTCTATGGCCCACACATTCAATGAGGTGTCCGTAATCCCACCAGGACATAATGCCGTAAGCCGTATCAGGATAGGCATACTTGCCGCCGGCGGGCCGCTCATATTTCTCATAAAGGTCCATACCGGGCTCTGGCGTATTGTTCTGTAGCCATGCCGTTGAGGTCAGCCAATCAGAATCCGGGCCGCCGGCACTTTGAGCGTATACTATGCTCCAGCTAAGACTTGGCAAAAGGATAAACAAAAATATCAAAATTGCCGCCAGGATGATCTGGAGATTTGAGGTGATCAGCTTGACCGGGTCCTTGACTATATCCAGGTTCAGATCCGTGACGCCGACCCTCTGCAATACCATTGTTACCAAAAAGCCGGTGAGAACGGCCACGTTTATCGCATAGTAATAGGTGAACCGGTTCTGAGCGAGAGCCATGATGAGGATCATCAAAGACCAGGTCAAGATCAATATTTCAGCGGGCTTTTGGAACTTGACATTTCTGGAGATGAGCAAGATCAACGCTATCAGAGCAAATGTGAAAGTTGTAAACAAGATAGCAAGGGTCTCAGGCAGGCGGAATACAGCCGTAGGATCGGGGCTGTAGCCGATTCCTGGAAACGATGTGATGACACTGCTAAAGGTGAACTGTCCCCCGCTGGAGAACAATGCCGATGCCTCACCAACAGTTGCGGCTCCACCCGTCTTCTGCTGGAATATGGCAAGTCCCGCCAAGAGCGGCCTGGTGAACTGAGGAAGGACAAAGTAAAGTATGGTCGTACCTATGGCCGCCAATCCCACCATTGCGCCAGGATAGTAGTAGCTCTCGAATCCCTTTTCTCGGATGAACCTGGACAGGACAGAGAAAAAGACGACTGCAACCACGCCCAGGAGAAGTATGGTGGGCTGGAAGAGACTGTAGAGATAATGGTTGAAGCCGTAGTAGGAATCGACAAAGGGGAGCACCAGCAGCGTGGCCACGAGGAAAGTCGTTGCGCCGGATATACCCAAGTATTCCACGTTCTTTCCCCGGATGTGGTCAAAGATGCTCTGCAACATAATGAAGAGCAGAATTATTCCCTCGAAGAGAAATCCGGATGACCAGGCATCGATGTAAAGACCGAGGGAAACACCGGCCAGAGCGGAATAGAGGAGGGGCCACTTAAATGCTGACAAATTCCTCTGCACAGCCGCAAAGGTCATGCTCTTGCCGGAGCGAAGTGCAAAGAGCAGGAACATCATAGTCAAGCTGCTAAACAGGATCTCTGCCGCGTGGTGATCTGTAAAACCCAGAGTGGTGCGGCTTAAGACCTGGCCGGGAAGCACGGCAATGATCAGTGCCGAAACTAGGCCGCAGCTCTTGCCGCATAGCTCCCTTCCGATGAAGTAGACGGGGAAGACCAGGAGTGCGCCAAGGACTGCCGGCAAGAAGGCGCCCACTACCTCAACCAGATGATTGCTGGGCTGGCCCAGTCCGAAGATGTAGGAGAATACGGTAATGGCCCAGCTCACGAAAGGACCAAAGTGCAGCGGCGTTCCATGAGGGAAATAAGTCATTGGATCAAACCATAATCTCTGCAGGTTGATCACAGTGCCTTTGGCCAGCATCATATGATACCAGGCATCGGTCTCGCTGCTGAATATGACGCTGCTGCCCGAGAAGACTCGATCCCAGGGAACAATGGCGCGCAAATAAAATGAGAAAAGTGCCGCCACGATCAATCCTGCGTATAAATATAAATCGCTATTCTGCCAAATGCCGGCCTTGGCCGCCGCATTGGCCTTCTTTTCCAGGGGGACGAACGAGGCCTCCCGCGGCTTGGCCTCGTTGGGCTTCACCGTGGTTCTATTGCCACTGTCACCCTTATCTACAGATCTCTTAGACATCATGACCAAGTGACAGTTCTATCCTCATAAACGTTTTGAATCATCTCAGGCGTGATCGCGATATACGCGCTCCTTTTTCCGGAATATTTTTGCCAGCCGCTCGTTTTTGCATCATCGGGATAGATCTGGCTTTGCCTGCCGCGACAGGGCATTCTTTAGTGCCCTGTCGCGGCAGTTTTGCACCGCAGAGTCTTTTCACGGCAGGCATCGGGCATGCCATCAAATCCAACCGCGACGATTTTCCGGCATACAGAATATATATATTATCTAAATGCAATCCTAAGATAATGGAGAAGATACAGGACGTAAAAGGCCTAGGCGGGATGCTGAACGGATTTAGAGATCTGGTGAAGGATGACAAGAAGATCGTTTTTATCGGCTCTCCAGGGTTTTGCACACCCTTTGCCCTATTTCTGGGCTATCCGGTGCGAGAAAAAGAGCTGGCATTTATGCCCGGCTTAAATATGGATAAAGCACGGCGCATCGTAGCCACGGAATATGGAATGGAGCTGGCTAGTGCAGCAAGTGCGGAGGCGGATGTTGTTGTAATCCTGGGGGGCATGGCCATGCCCAAAATAGGCGTCAAGCCCGCTGAGATGAAAGATTTTCTGGGCAAAATGAAATACAAGAAGCTCATGGGTGTATGCTTCATGTCCATCTTTGAGAAAGCGGGATGGTGTCAGGCCCTGCCCTTCGACTTGGTCATGAACATGACACTAGATGGAGAAATATCTCACTAAAATAGGAAAATGGGCCCGACGCGATTTGAACGCGTGACCTCACGGTTATCAGCCGTGCGCTCAACCTGGCTAAGCTACGGGCCCGAGCCGCACTTTGCATTGATGATCCCATTAATAACTGTTTCCCTTCGATAGCCCCTAGATCGATTTTGAGTCTTCGACAACCTTAAATCAAGGCAAGAATGATTCTAACCATGGTACTTATGGACTCTCCCACAAAAGAAAGCGCAGAAGATTTGAAAGGACTTTACGACCTGGCGATCCCCTTGAGCATGCCTGTCTCAGTAATCCGCGAGATAGTCGAGAATTTCGAGCTGGACCTGATCCGCCGTCCGGGCAAAATGGAGATGACCGGTGAAGTGATGGACAGAGAGATCCTGGTGCTGAGAGGAGACATGGAAACCGTCAAGGCAGCCGAGAAGTACATGTTCGAAGCCCTGGACAGAAAAATAGCGGATTGGGGCAAGAAAGATCGAGAAGAAAAATACAAGAAGTATTACGATGAGCAGGCCGCCGCCAGGATAAAGGAACTGAAGGACAATCCGGAAGCTACTAAAAACTGGGATACGACCGCGACCCAATAGAAATCAGTCGATCATCACCCATTTATTCTTTCCTTCCCAAAGTTTCAAGGAGAGCAGCCGGACGGCAGTGCCGCCCATATCGTTTTTCAGCCGATCCGATATCCATTGGGCGATAGTCTCGGCTGTGGGGTTTGGCAAAATATCATTTAAGTAGCCGTGGTCCAGATCCTGCAATGCTTCGGCAATGATTTTTTTTAGCTGATAAAAATCCATGACGAAGCCGTCGTCGCCCACATCGCCCTCCACCACAATCTCCACCTGGTAGGTGTGGCCGTGCAGATTGGCGCACTTGCCCTGGTAGCCGGGCAGGCTGTGAGCAGCATCAAACTCAGTGACTAATCCGAGCTTCATTCCTGGGCGCGCCCCCTGCGTCTATCAATTTCATCAAATTGATCCAGCATCATTCATATTAATAGCTTTTCAGTCTATGCATTTTACAGTATCTTCAGGCGCGCCTGCTAATTCCGTTAGGGCCTGCGCCTCCATGAAATGCAGCCTGGCGGGAACTATCAGGATATGCAAGGGTCCGCCAAAGTCGTAGCTTTGCAGACGAGCAAGAAGATCAGCTTTCACCGTGGCATCATCCGAGCCCGCTCGGGCAATGCCTATGCCTAAAATTTCATCCAGGATATTCTCGCCCGCAGCCTCCTGCATCTCCAGGAGCAGCGCGGCGCCTTCGTTTACGGTCATGTATCTCTCGCCAAAATCGCTCTGGATATCCAGGAAGAGCATGGTATGCAAATTGCGCTCCAGGTTCTCCTTTAAAACCAGGTAGGGCGTCTCGGGAATTATGCGCTTGCCCCGGGAAATGTAGGGAAAGGGAATGGTCGTGGACCTGCCGAACCGGTAGTTTTGCAGGCCGCAAAGCCCCGATACCGCAGTAACAATGGAGGAAGAGTGAATCACCCGCGTCTTGATGCCCATCTTTGCCGCTCGCAGCCGCAGGTCCAGATGAGTGGTGGAGACCATGGCATCGCCCCCCACCAGGAAGGCCACGTCTTTATCCATGGCATCCCCCATCCAGGAGGGGTCCACCTCCACCTGCGAGCGAGAGAGAAGGTTGATCTTTTTGCCATAGAATGCCTCCAGCGTCTCAAAAGCCACCCCCATCAGCCGGGAGGTGTAAAACTCAGCATAAACCACGTCAGCGGCATGAATCGCATCCAGGCCTTTGACGGAGATATCCCGCTCGTCGTAGAGCCCAAGACCAATGAAGATGAGCATAGCAATTTCCTCATTTTTCCAGTTTATAAACGCTACCACTTATCCTTCGGCCGAGTCTATTCGTCAGGTCTATATTCCATCCCACCGCAAATAAGCAGCATGATTGGCAGGGCAACTCAGGTGGTGGATTGCCGGGAGAGCATGGGCCTGGCCAAAGGTGGCGGGCTGGCCCAGAGGGGCACGCTCTCTGAGGCGACAAAGCCGGATGTGATCGCCATAGCCATGTCACCAGGGCGGCGTCACATCACCAAACCCGTTTGCGAGATGACCTACGGACTGCGCCGGGAGGGAATTCAGACCAGCGTACTGGTTTTGGAGGCAGGAACCGGAGTTCCGGAGAGCTTTCCCCAGGCTTCGCGAGGCTACGGCCCAACCTTCGGGCTGAACGAGAGGGAGCTGGAACAGGTGGCGCGCCATAAGATTGCTGTTTTACATCTGGGCAATGTGCGATCTCACGTCATCCACAAGGCCAAGGAGGTTTTGGCGCAGGTAAATATTCCCGTGGTAGTGGTGGCGCAGTGTCCCATGGATATGGAGGATTTTGCCAAGGAAGGAATCAGGACACGCACCGTCAAGCCCGCCCACCAGAAGACGGAAACCAAAGGCGAGGTAGTGGATATCGTAACCGGCATAACGCGCGGTGCTACCTGTACCAGAGTCAAGCTCAACACGCTGGCCAAGGTTTTGAACAAGCATCTGGCGGAGATCAACGCCCGTGAGGCCGAGGCGGCCAAGAGAAAGAAGAAATAGCTGCTTGAGGCCGGCGACCATGGCTTCTTTGCGGCTTCACGCGAGATTCAGACGAAGACGATTAATACTATTTTCTAGAATGGAAAGCTTTGATGAAGCTCGTAGTTCTCTTAGGCGACGGCATGGCAGACCTGCCGCTAGACGCCCTGCAAGGCAAGACGCCTTTGCAGGCGGCCAAAAAGCCCAACATGGACCTTTTAGCGAAGCAGGGCCGCAATGGCCTGGCCCAGACAGTTCCCGAAGGATTTGCACCGGGAAGCGATGTGGCCAATCTTTCAGTCATGGGCTATTCGCCCACCCAGCACTACTCCGGTCGCGCGCCTCTTGAGGCGGCGGCCATGAACGTCGCTCTCGGCCCAGCCGACATCGCCTTTCGCTGCAATTTTGTGACAGTTGAGGGCGGCGTCATGTTGGACTACAGCGCCGGGCACATCACCACCGAAGAGAGCCGCGAGCTGATCGAGGCGCTGCAGCCGTTGATGCCAGAGCGGCGGCTCTACGCCGGCGTGAGCTACAGAAATCTTCTTGTCTTGAAGGCAGGAGCGAAAGCGCTCTGCACCCCTCCCCACGACATCAGCGACCAGCCCGTAGCAGAGCATCTGCCCCGCGGCCCTGACAGCGAGCTGCTCACGCGGCTCATGGAGGCTGCAGGGCCCGTCCTGGCCAGCCATCCCGTGAACAAAAAGCGCATTTCTGAGGGCAAGCACCCAGCTAATGCCATATGGCTGTGGGGGCAGGGCCCGGCACCAACCATGCCCTCCTTTACCGAAAAGTACGGCCTGAAAGGAGCCATGATCAGCGCCGTGGACCTGCTCAAAGGCATCGGCAGGTACGCTGGGATGCAGGTCGTTGACGTTCCTGGAGCCACGGGCAACATCGATACCAATTACGAGGGAAAGGTGCAGGCAGCTCTGGAAGCACTAAAGCACCTGGATTTTGTCTATCTGCACGTCGAGGCCCCGGATGAGATGGGCCACGAGGGCAACACTGAGCTGAAGGTGAGAGCCATTGAGCTTTTCGATGAGCTGGTAGTCGGCCCGGTGGTGGAAGGGCTGCAAAAGAGCGGAGAGGACTGGCGCGTGCTCCTCCTGCCCGACCATGCCACGCCCATTTCCATCAAGACGCACAGCTGCGATCCTGTGCCCTTCACCATTGCGGGCGCTGGAGTGGAACCGGACGAGGTGGAGCGCTTCGACGAGCAGACAGCGCAGCAGGGCGGATATGGACTGGTGGAGGCGACGAAGCTGGTAGAGATGATGAGCAAGGATTGAAAACCTATTTCGTCAAATGGCTGTCGAACATATCGCGGTTAGCAATGCATATTGCGCGTTTGTCACCCTCGCGCCAGCATGCCATCCGGCCTGATCATGAATCGCACTTTCGCGCGATTATGATGCAAGTCTGCGGCCTTCTATCTTTTGGCACCATCATCCCAATCTTATAGCATGCGAAGAAGTCCAGGAAAAGGTATGTTTTTTTTAATAAATTAAAGAGTCCGGAATTCGAATCATGGAACGCCGCGTTTGAACTGGACGGCTGCTCGGTGGCTTCGTTGTTTGCCCCGGCTCTGCGATTCAATTTATTTATTATAGGATCAGTCAGCTTTCTGAAGAGCAACTTCGGAATCAGGGAGTAGACGAACAATTCCTGCAATTCAAACCCCGTCCTGGCAAGAAGCTTTTTCAGGCTTGCTCTGCTCAAGAAAAAAAGATGGCCAGGATATTCGAAGTAGTTGATATAGCTGAAATATTTCAGATCCGCATCACCCAGGATTCCTGTCTCGAATGCCAAAATGCCATCGTCATTTAGCTTGCTGTTCATGGTGGCAAAAACCGATATCGGATCGTACAAATGGCTGAAAACATCGCGATGATAGATGATATCGAACTTCTTGTCTCCAAAGGAGCTGTTGCTTAGTGGCGTATTATCACAAGGTATATTAAAAGTTTTATTAATAGATTCAGCTTCGTATTCGTTCAACTCTATGCCGCATACGCTATAGCCTGCTTTTCTGGCTTCATCCAAAAAGTACCCGGAACCGGATCCTATCTCCAACAAAGAGCCATTTTCTTTAAATCTTTTGATTATTTCGAGATTGTTCCTAGCAGTCAGCCTGCCGGCATAGTCGTTGCTCCTGTGTGACCTGGCATAAGTTATATTCCTGGCATAGATACCTATGATTTCGGCCTGAGTTGGCCGAGGAGATATGAATATTAATCCGCATTCTGGACATTTCCTGCCCTTAAACCCGTTCTCCTCAATGACTACATCATCGCTTGATTTATTACAAAAAATACATTTAATCGCTTCCATAGATAATAAGTCACGGCATGCGTTTATTTAAATTTTTCTCTATTTTCGACTTTTTGTGTAGCATTGAAAATTGCTTTCTTGATTTGCTCGTATTTGGGTCCGCACATTCCCCCGATTACCGGAGAGAGGAAATGCACAGAAAACGCAAACTCTGCCGCCGTCTTATTCTGACTTACTGCCACATTAGTAAGATCGTTGCCGTACCATCTGACAGAAGAGAACACTGGGTCGTCCGCAGCCTGAGATAAGATGGTGACGATTTCGTCGAAAGCTGACACATAGACGGCCACATAGCCAGATCCGTTGCCCTTAACAGCACTTTTGATTAGCATATTCATGCACATTGAGGGGCTCGGCCTTCGCCAGTGCCACATCCGCCTCTCCTTGCTGCCGTTCCCGCACCCTGGGCCCAGACCGTGTGGGCGGACGGCCTTTTGCAGGGCTTTCCTGCGGTCGCCTGATGTGGTGTGACGCAGGGGAGAACAGCTCTGTGACATCTTACCTCTCTAAAATATGGCGCTAAAACCGACTTTGAGGCGTCTCTTTCTCATCTACCCAATGCTTTTTCGTGAGTTCCAATTTTAACGATGACGATAGCTTTAGCGCTGTAATCCGTCCTTTAAATGATAACCCAGTGGTCCTTGACATGAACATCTCTATGGCCAGTCTTGTCGTGACTTAAGACCTCGCCACATTCCGGATTAGTGCGAAGCTTTTTAAAACGCTTCCTAAGCTGTTCGAACAGCACACTATCTTTCTTTTTTATACGAGATAGTTGATTCTTGACATCGTCTGGAAAGAACACGCTATATGGATTCTCTGTGGTGGCCTGATCTGGCTTTGGCTTGCTAAGACTTATTTTCCGGACCATATGAAAATTGCTTAGAGGCTGTCTAGAAACTCATCTAGTTTCTTGGTGCTGGTAACTTGCGTTCCATGACATCGCTTGTACTGCGCCCATGCTACATCTGTACCTTTCAGGAGAGCTTTGATGTCCTCCTCGGTTTCTTCACAAATAGGCGCAATAATCTCCTTCACAGTGCCAGCCATAGAAAAATAGATCGGAGACTGAAGAGATGCTATGAGATTCATGCGATGAGGTTCTCCGGCGTTCTGCTGCAACCAGCATCTTCCTTAACCGATGAATGGATAAGCCATTAGCCAGGCGCGTGCTTCTCCTGCCCGACCATGCTACGCCAATTTCCATCAGGACGCACAGCCGCGATCCTGTGCCCTTCACCATTGCGGGCGCTGGAGTGGAACCGGACGGGGTGGAGAGCTTCGATGAGCAGGCAGCGCAGCGGGGCGGATACGGGCTGGTGGAGGCGACGAAGCTCGTGGGGATGATGAAGGGATAATGGGCAGGGATTTACAAGGTGGCATTTTGCAAAGCCCATATTCACTGGAAATCCCTTGGGATTACCTCGTCGAAGACCTTCTCTCGTAACAATGTGTCGTTCTCGTAGATCCTGCGTGTGATCACAACATGGAAGTTCTCGACTGAGGACTGCATATCTGTGGTGGTTCGATGCATGACAGATCGATCCTTCATAGTCACCTTGCCCTCGGACGTTCCAATGAATCGAGTATCTGCAGGATTGCGTTCGTTGGTCTCGTAATAGCGCCAGTCCATTTGGTAATAGGAGCGGTCCTTTACCGTAAAGTAGTGCTCGCTCTTCTGCTCAACACAAACCATGCCCGTGTCGGAATTTCGGGATACGAGTGTGTAGATTGGGTCACCGCCGCCTGGCAGTGATACGGCATCAGGGGGCATCTGAGTGACTTCTGGTGGCAGGTGTTTAGGAACCGGACGCTCCTGGAAAGGAACGACCGGCAATTTGATAGAAGTTCCTCTCTCCCCTATTTTGAGCTTCATTGTCATCGCATAGGGTGTCGGCCAGAAGGACGGGAATTGAGCGTTGGTGATGGCTACTCGGATCTTATGCCCGGGCTGAAAGGTCCAGGTGGTGAAGTGGAGCTTGAAGGACAGATTGTAGAATGTTCCCTGCACCAGTGCCTCAGGATCGCGAGACGAGTTTCGCTGTGCACCACACTGTGCTGCTCCAGTCACCAGTGTCACGTTCCCATCGGGCTGCACATCCTCTAACCTGACGATCCAGTTGGCAAGCGAGGCATCTGTAGCAGTATGCAACGTGACCTCAGGGTAACCTATGATCTCAAGCGATTGATTTAGGACAGTATAGTCGTAGACAAGTGCACTCTTATCGGATGAAGCCACGTTCTCTGATGATTCTCCCCACCAGAATCGAAGCCCTGATGCCTCGATCCCCGATCCTGACTGGAACTTCAGCCCGTCAACCGTAGCCAAACTACTGTCCGTTAAGAGCACTCCACCCGCAGAAGGATAGAACTTAGTCCACTTGGTCCTGTTGATGGGCCAGTCCTCGTAGCGCCATTCTCCTGGCGTTGTTATCATATTAGGATCGGGCGGATTGCCCGCTCGCACAAAAACCTTGAAGCACGGCTCATCTTCGATGCCGTTTTTCGCTCCATTCAGCCAGCGGTCAAACCAGCGCAGGGCATCGTAACGCCACTCGTAGTTAGGACCCGGCACACCGTAATCCGGGAAGGCGTGATTGTAAGGCCCGATCTCCGCGCGCACGGGACCCTTTGATCCTTCCAAAACTCGGGTGACTGAATCCCGATAGCCGTCCAGCAGCCCTCCGAGGATATACACAGGTATGTGCAGTTCATCGTAGCGGTAGCGTGCTGATTCGTTCTTCCAGAAAGAATCTTCTCGCTGATGCTTGAGGTTCGTCAGGAACCATGGGTAAGCATCAAAACGGTTGCGGAAGTAATCTTCGTCCAGACTGTAATCTGGAGAGCGTGGCATGATGTTGTAGCCCTCCATGTAAGCCTCATACTCATTCACCTGCTTGATGCCGTCAATGTATTGAGCATGGTCGTGAAATAAATCGTCACTCATGTGGGCCACGATGACGGCCTTGAGGGCAGGTGGATTTCTCAACGCCAGCATGATGGCATTGTTGGCACTCCAGGATATGCCAAGCATACCAACGTTGCCGTTGCACCATTGGAGTCGGGCTAACTGAGCAATGACCTCCTCGCCGTCGGAGAGCTCGATGGGTGAATACTCATGTGGCACAGTCTCCCCTTCAGAGGATCCGGTGCCGCGCACATCTACCCGTGCTGTGGCATAGCCATGCCGGGCAAAGAATGTATAGTAATCGTAATCGCCGATGTAGAAATCGTCATCTTTTCTGTAGGGATGCATCTCAAGGATCACAGGAAACTTCTCGTCCGGCGATCGGGCCACAGGAAGGTAATAAGTGACTGACAGGCGAACACCATCCTCCATAGCCAGCCAGCCCTGTACTATCCTGAAATCGTAGTGGTTATCAGAAAAGTTCTCAGCAGGTTTACCATCATCGATCGCAGCGGCATTACTAGCCAATGCGACCAGCACTAACAACAGGAGTATGATCTGTTTTACCCCTGGGACACATTCGCAAAACTTAAACCTAGCTTGAATTCGTCTCACTGAATATACCCCCTCAAGAGAGGCAAATGGCATTGACTGGCAAAGAGAGGCCCCAATCCATGAATGCACAAATACACTTCAATCATCTTCTAACTGATAAGATCTTTGATCAGGCCAGGTACCATTTTATAGGATTCAATTGCGTTAGCATTAAATCATAAAAATTAAGACTGTATGAACTCAATGGCTGAAATAAATCAGTAAAATAAAGCCGCCGATGGGATTCGAACCCATGAACTGCTGATTACGAATCAGCCGCTTTAACCGGGCTAAGCCACGGCGGCCCACAGATCTGTTCGACCCAAATGTCAGAGACCCATGCGAATTTAAGTTTTCCGATCCTCGCACGGCTTCTCATCCAGCCCGTTCTTCAATTTATCGACCTCCTCGGCGAGCTGGGGCAGGAATATGCCGATATCGGTGACAAGGCCGATAGCCTGGGCTGAACCCCGGTCCATGAGCTTGGTCACGGTTGAGGGATTGATATCCACGCAGATGGTCTTGACGAAGGAGGGCAGCAAATTTCCCACGGCGATGGAGTGCAGCATGGTGCCCAGCATTATGGTCATGTCCACGCCCCGCAGAGCTTTGTCCATGGCGTCCTTGGCCTTCACCGTATCCGTGATGACCTCAGGCAACGGCCCGTCATCGCGAATGGATCCGGCCAGAATGTAGGTGATGCCCTTCTGGGTAGCCTCATACATGATGCCCCCTTTAAGCTTTCCTTCCGCTATGGCATTCTTGATGGAGCCGCTGGCCATGATCTCGCTGATGGCGTAGAGGTGATTTCGGTGCCCACCGGAGATGGCATTTCCCTGGCAGTTCATGCCCAGGCTGGTGCCGAAGAGCTGACGCTCGATGTCATGCACGGCCACAGCATTTCCAGCCAAAAGGACATCAATGTAGCCTTCCCGGATGAGCCGGGCCAGCGAGGGCGCAGCACCCGTGTGAACCAAAGCCGGTCCGCAGACCACTGCAATCTTTCCGCCCGCTTTCTTGGTGCGCACAATCTCGCCCGCCAGCTGGCGCACCAGCTCACCGCTGGGCCGCTCTGAGCTGACCTCATTGGACATGAAGCCGAAGAAAGTCTTCTCGCGAGGGCGCTCCGGCGGCACGACCTTGACACCAGAGGTGCCAATGACCACACGCTCACCCTTCTTGATATGGCCTATAGGGGTGCACAGGGCCCGGCCGTCTTGCAGCACGACCAGGCAGTCCATGTGGTTGTGCTCCACCTCCACCCAGGTGCCCTGATAGCGCACATAGGTGGGATGGTTGGTGGTGGAGTAAAAGCCTCGGGGAACAACCATATCACCAGGGGCAACACCGGTTTTGACATCCTCCATCTCCACGAGACGCGCCCCTAGGGCATGCAACTCTAAGAGAACCCGGTCCAGATGGGACGCATCCTCGCCGGTGACTGTGATCTGCACATAGCTGCTGTCGTTCTTCTTCTGGCCTATCTGAAATTTTTTTATCTCAAACTCGCCGCCCATGTCCATGATCTTGTCCAAGACCCTGGTTAGGATCTGCGAATCGATGAGATGACCCTGCATCTCAATATCTGCAATTTCGCTCATAAGCTTTGGCCTTCTACCACATCTCCCCTTCCAGGAGCGCCTGGGTTTTATCGTTTGTGCTCATGACAAGCTTGGTTATTCGTATCAAATAGCCGCCGTCGTCGGGCTCGGGAGGCTCGAAGATGGTGCGAATGCCGCTTCTCCGGAGGTGATACTCAAAATCTCTGGCCGTCTGCAGGCTTTTCACCCTGATCTGCACCTTCTGCACAATATTTTCGCCCTGCTGCGCACTCTTTATGGTATCGACCAAAGGCAAAAGAATGCTCTCGCCCAAAGACAGAGCCCTCGCCCGTCTCTCCTCTTCCGACTCGTTCCACTCCACAGACTGATAGCCCTCTCGCACCGCCCGGGAGACAAAAAAGTCCAGAGCATAGTCGTTATAGTATCGAAATGCCACGGCCAGGTCACTGCAATTGGTCTTGGAGCTGGTATACTTTAGCGGCGGCACAATATTTTCCGGGTCTTTCATCACCACGCCCTCGCGCCCCTGACGGCCAAGCTTGATCACGATCTGCTTGATCCTCTCTGCGGCGCTCTCCTTACGAAACTCGCCAAAAAAGGCCGTAGCCAACAGGCCGAACTCCTGGGCGAATTCATGGGTTTTGTGCACGCCCAAAGTTCCCCGGTGGTTCTTTTCGGCTATATCGAAGAGATAAAAGTCAATGCTGTCCGTAGGATAGATGTCATTGGCTACATAGGGATTTTCCGGGCCAACCATCTCGCCGCATAAAACCCTATGGGGGTGCTTTTCGAACACGCTCTCTGGTATAAGCCGGCGCGCCACCTCCGTGGAATAAGGACAGATAAAACCGCCCCTGGTGAGGGCCACAATCTCACCGTTTAAAGAAAGGATGCGCACATTATGGCCGTTCATCTTCTCCTCCACAGCCACAATATCGGAAAAATGCCGCTTTATCGCAGCGGCAAGCATGAGAGGACGACGGATCTTGGGATAGCCAAAAACGATCTCGCCGTTTTCAAAAATAACTGTCCCGGCCTCGATCCCCGAGGTCTCTTTTTCAAACCGAAGCAAACGAGGCTCAGGCCAGGCAGATTCTCTGATTATAGTCTCTTGCAGGCCTTGCAGCCTGCACTCCGTTATTCCCAGTCTCTGTGCAACTCTTGCCAGATTCATCCGGTCCTCACCAGATAATCCAAGACGGACCGCCTGGTGATCATGCCCACGACCTCTTCCCTACGATTGAGAACGGGCAGGCCGCCTCTGTTTTCGGTTAGAATGATCTTCTTGACCTCATCCAGAGGAGTATCGGCATAGACGTACTTCACATCATGAGTCATCACATCGGAGACCAAGAGGTTGTAGATGCGCGCGTATTGCTTGCTGGCAGTATCGTTCAGATCCCGGAAGGCACGCAGAGACTTGGCCACATCCCTTTCTGATATTATGCCCACCAGCCGGCCACCCTCCACCACAGGAAGCCTTCCTACGCCTCTATCCAGCATCATGCGCCGAGCATGAACCAGCCGGTCGTTTGGGTTAGAGGTGAGGGGAAAACGCATGGCGTCGGATGCCATGCCGCTTACATTTACAGCCGCCAGTATCTCTCTGGGCCGAACCCAGCCCAGGACCTTCTCGCCATCCATTGCCACCAGAACGCCGGTCTTCTGCAAGAGGACCATGGCATCCTGCACATCCATATCCGGGAGGACCTTGATTACGGCGTCCATGGTGGCAGACGCCACATGCAGAGAGGAGGCGGGCATTCCCAGGGATTTTCGTGTTCCCAGAACGCGAGCAATCTGCCTCATGGTGATTATGCCGCCCATCTTGTCTTTGTTGGTTACCAGGAGCCTTCTCAGATCATTTTTCTCCATCAGATCCAGAGCATTGCCCAGTCTCTCTGATTTGTCGATGGTAACGGGCTCGCTCATGATATCCTTTACCTGCATTACTTCCACCTCCCAACCTCTGCGATGATCTCATCGGCGGAGAAGTAGCCTACTACTTCATTCTTGTCCATCACCGGCATGCCAATGATATTCTTCTCCACCAGGGTCTGGCTCGCCTGCACTGCCTTAATCTCCGAGCCGATGGTAAAAATGGGCGAGGTCATTATATCCTCCGCCACAAAAGGCATCTGCTTTACATAGCGGTACTGCTTTCTGCCGGCAGGGCTCTCTTTTCGGGTCATCTTGACGTTCTTGGTCTCCATCTCGTCCTTCGGCCCCATTATCTCGGAAAATGTAAGACCGGAGCGGGTCACAATGCCCACAGGAGTCGTATTGTCCTCGTAGACCAAGGCACGGCCCTGACCTTGCACATTCATCTCTTCCAGGACGTGGCCGATGGTATGGTGGCGGTGCACACGCAGCACATTCCGGCTCATCATGTCTCCTACGGTCGCTTTGAGATCCTGCTCGGAGAAGTACTTCATTATGTCCCGAGATGTGATCATGCCCACGATCTCGCCATCGCGTTCGACCGGCAGGCCGCTAATGCCGTTTTCTATGAGAATCTCTGCTGCCTGAGGCATGGTGGCATCGGGGAATATGGTGAGGGGCTTCTCCGTCATTACCACCTGGATGGGTACCTTGTCTATGGGCCTTCTGCGCCACTCAGGAGACGCCTGGTTGAGCCGATTGGTGATGTCGTACTTGGTTACGATGCCCACCAGCTTGCCGGCGTCCATTACAGGCAATCTGCCAATGGCGTACTTGAACATCAGATTCCTGGCTCTTTGGATAGGCTCGTTTCGCTCAATGACATAAATGGGAGCGCTCATGTAATCTTTGACTTTCTTTATCATGCTAGAATACCTCTGTTCTCGGCTAACGCCCTCACGTAGTCTCTCTCCGTCAGAATGCCGACTAAAGATCCCTTGTCCATAACAGGCAGAGATCCAATGCCGTTGTCCATCATCTTCCTGGCCGCCTGGCCCAGGTCAGCTTTCTTCTCCGTGACAAGCAAGCCTCTCTTGATCAGGCTCTTGATGGGCTGATTCATTACCTCACCGATGTCACCGGTAACCACCTTTTCAAAAGCATCTCCGCTACCCAGATATTTCATGATATCCGAAGCTGTGACCATGCCCATGAGAACTCCATCCTGCACTACCGGCATGCGACGGAAGCCCTTCTGGATGATCATCCTGGTCATCTTCTCGATCGTGGTCTGCGCCGGCGCCGTCACCACATGGGGGCTCATGAAGGCCTCTACGCAAAGGCCGGTATCCAGTCCCCGGCAAAAGCGCACAAAGTCCTCTTCAGTGATTATGGCCTTGATGCGAATATCCTCATCAACTATGGGCAGTCCGCCCACGTTCTTCTCATACATCAACTTCAAAACGTCATTTAAAGAGGCTTTGTCACTGGCATAGGTGAGGCGCGTGCTCATGATCTCTGTGATATCGGCATTTATAGCGGTGAAGATGTTTCCGCCATACTTTTCTCGCAAGAGATTGTGCCGCAGTCCCCCGCCCAGAAAGTCCACAACGTCTACAGAGGTCACAAAGCCAATCAGCCTCTTTGTGCCTGGATCAGCGACAGGAAGCCGGGAGAAGCCATAGAAGGTCATGGTCTTTATGGCGCTCATGATGGTAGTAGTGGGCGGAACTGTGACGACATCAGGCGAGGCTACACCTACTACGTCACTCGCCCGCTTGGCGTGCCGGGAGTCGAATTGTAAAGGTCCTCGATCCCCCGATCCGGGGGCTACAGGCATGCGATCGTTCTTTTGTGGAATCCTTGTTACTTCTTTTCCCGTTGTTGGCCCTTTGCTCATCTTCACTCACCAAGGTAGCTTTTGATCAAATCGTTTCTATCCACAATTCCCACGAGCTTTCCTTCGTCCACCACGGACATTCTGCCCACGTCGTGCTTGAGCATCAGCTCTATGGCTGTCCGCACGCTATCTTCAGGCTTTACGCTATACAATGGTGAACTCATAAATTTCTCTACAGGCATCTGCATCGAGTCCGCCGACCTTCTCTCACCCTCCTTGCCGATCCGAGCTGGGCCTTTCAGCATATCAAATCGAGTGATCATTCCTGTGAGCTTGCCGTCCTTGACCACCGGAAGGCCTGTGTAGTCCTTCTCGACCATCAGATCCCAAATCTTGGTTACGGGATCATCGGGGCGGGTGGTTACAACTTTGCTGGTCATAATCTCAGATACCGGCCTATCTGGCGCCTTCTCTAAATCGATATTCTTAAACACGTCCAAGAGGCTAACAACCCCCAATAGCTTAGGCGTCTCCTCGGACTCGACTACGGGCAACAAAGTTATCTTTTCCTTGAGCATGAGCTTGGCAGCGTCAAGAATATTCATCCGCCCCGTCACGTTAGGAACCGGCACCACATAGCCCGATACAGTCACATTCGACTTGGTCGAGGTCACGCGCAGCATATCCTGATTGGTTACGATTCCGACAACTATGCCTTTGCTATTCACAACCGGCAATCCGCGCACATGGTTGTCTCGGATCATCTGACGCGCTTTGGTCAGAAAAGTGGAATCCTCGACGTATAGAGGATCTCTGGACAAAATATCATCTACTAACATTGTTATTCCCCTGCTGTCCAGCAATAATGATATTTCTTACCTTTTTCCGTCCCTGCAACTCCAGCAGAGCAACTCTCCATTCACGCTCTCCAGGGTATCTTAGAGCTGGCTGCAAACCTCACAGATTCCACGCACCACCCCTCGAGGCTGTTCTAAATGAATGCTCTCTCGGTGCATCTCCAATAGATCGCTTAAAATCTCATTCAAACCGAGGGAGGACCCAGAGACAAGATCCGTATCTGTAATTATACCCACGAGCTTTCCTTGGAAGATCACGGGCAGCCGCTTTACACCAGAGCGGAGCATCAAGGATGCAGCTTCACGTAAGCTGGCATCCGGTTCAATGGAAACAACGGGTGCGCTCATGATCTCTGCCACCTTTAAACTTCTGGGATCTATTCCCTGGGCTAAGACCTTCTTTACCAGATCCCTTTCCGTCAGAATGCCAGTGGGCTTATTGCCGGATACTATAATCAGACTTCCCACGTTGGCCGAGCCCATCTTTTTGGCAGCGCTTAAAATGTCCAGCTCGGCATCGGCTGTGATCACCGGCCGGGTCATGATATCTCGCACTGGAATCTCTGTCTCCATTGGCCAATCTTCTCCCTAATAGCTCTATATCCTTATCAGAGTGCTAATGATATAAAAGGCTACTGCGGCCCAATGGAAAGTAATAGGATTGATATTATTTTTTAAATTTTATTCCCGAATATGCCCAAGAATATGCTCTATTTCCACGAGGATGAGATCCACACCCAGACGCGCTGCGCCGGGCGATCCTGGCAAACAGAAGACCGGCCTGCCATGATAAACTCCCGCCGCTGCCCTTGTGAGCATGGCGCGATAGCCCACCTCATCCAGGCTTTTGTAGCGAAAGATCTCACCAAAGCCGGGAAGCGTCTTTTCAAAGAGCGGCTCAATGGCTTCCAGGGTCAAGTCCAGATGAGTAAGCCCTGTGCCACCACAGATGATTATGGCGTCTGCATCGCTTTTTTCCACAGCCTCCCGCAGCACAAAGCCGTCCGGCAAAAGGGCGTAGCGGGCGATATGTCCTGCCGCTTTAATTTTCTCCAAGATCACCTTGCCTGAAAGGTCCTCCGCCTCCGCCGGAGAGCTCGCCGGCCCAAACTTTTGAAAGCGGGATGTGCTCGCGACCACTACATCTATGATCATGCTATTTCCTTAATGGCCTGGGATAAAATTATTCCCGTGAAGGATGATCTATGTCGCTTTTGGCAATTGATGTGGGAGCAGGCACCCAGGACATTCTGCTCTATTCGGAGGACGTGTCCCTGGAAGGCTCGACCAAGATGGTTTTGCCCAGCCAAACCGTGCTGGTGGGAAACAGGATAAACAGAGCCCGTCTGGCAGGCAAGGATGTATTCCTGCGCGGACCGACCATGGGAGGCGGAGCCTCTACAACAGCCGTAAGATGGCACCTGGCTGCTGGACTGCGAGTTTACGCCACGCCGTCGGCGGCAGCAACCATAAATGATAATCAGGAGCGCGTGGCGGCCTTAGGTGTCACGATTCAGGAGGAGGCACCCTGCGGTGCGCAGGTCATCGAGACTGGGGACATAGACATTGCCGCTCTATCTCATGCCTTGCAGATCTTCGACATTGCTCTGCCCGCAGATATGGCTGTGGCCGTACAGGACCATGGCTACTCCCCCGATCGATCAAACCGGCTGGTTCGAATTGAGCATCTGGCTGCCGCAATCCGCTCAGGCGGAAGACTGGAGGCTTTCGCCTACAGGCAGCCTCCGGCGGCCATGACCAGAATGCTGGCTGTCCAAGGTGCCCTGGAAGGCGCGGGAATACAGCCGCTTCTCATGGACACCGGCCCGGCAGCGATCTTTGGTGCAGCTCTCGATTTGCCGGACGCGTCGCCCGCACTCATCATCAATTTCGGAAACGGCCATACTGTGGCCGCCCTGCTGGCCGAGGACAGGATCACAGGCATATTCGAGCACCACACCTCGGAGCTTTCCCCGGAAAAGCTGCGAGAATTTACAGAAAAGCTGTGCAACGGAACATTAAAAAGCAGCGAGGTATTCGAGGATGGTGGCCATGGGGCCTACATCGATAGTGTTCCCGATAAAGTGGGCACGACGCTCGTCACCGGACCTCGCCGACAGACGTTTCTCTCCAGCAGAGCCCTGAAGGGCGCGATGGCGGCATCTCCCGGTGGAGATATGATGATCACAGGCTGTATCGGCCTGGTCAAGGCCTGGAAACAAAAAGAGGATTTATGGAGATAGGCAGAGGCGCAGAAGCGGTCATCACTCTTGAGAATGGAGTCGTAAAGAAGGAGCGGCATGCCAAAAGCTACCGACAGCCGGCGCTCGATGAACGTATTCGGCAGGAGAGAACCCTGCGGGAAGCAAGGATAATGTCCGACGCCCGCAGGCACGGGGTCCTCACGCCCATCATTTGCGATGTATCCCGCTTTGTGCTGAAGATGGAGAGAATTGTGGGCGAGAAGATCAAGGATATCATCAACCAGGAGCTCTCCGAGATGGTCGGGGAAACGGTGGGAAAACTGCACCGAGGCGGAATTATTCATGGGGACCTGACCACCTCCAATATGATAATCACACGCGGCAAGATATGTCTCATCGACTTCGGCCTGTCATTTTACGAAAAAACCGTGGAAGCGCAGGGAGTGGATGTGCATGTATACTTTCAGACCCTGGAGAGCACGCACGACCAGCCCCAGGAATTGATGGAGGCATTTGTGGCCGGATACACTAGAACCAATCCACAGGCAGATGCGGTCTTGCAGAGGGTCAAGGAGATCAAGGCACGAGGCAGATACCTGTGAAACCATCATCAGCAACTTTAGGCGTCATATCCTCGGGCAGGGGAGAGAATTTGCGCTACATTCTACAAGAAGAGCGCAGCTGTCGGCTGCCCGCCCGTGTGGGAATAGTTCTCACCGATCAGCCGGATGCAGGGGCCCTCAAGATCGCAAAGGAGTTTTGCGTTCCCGCCCATTTTATCGATCCGACCCACCTCAGCCGAGAGGAGTACGATCAATTGCTCATTGCCCAACTGGAGGCGAAGGGCGCAGAGTTGGTGATCCTCACCGGCTACATGAGGATTTTATCACCCCTATTCGTTCGCCATTACAAGGACAGGATTCTGAATATTCATCCCGCCCTTTTGCCCTCATTTCGGGGCATGGATGCCTTCTCCCAGGCTCTGGCGTACGGAGTAAAATGGACGGGAACAACCGTTCATATCGTGGATGAGGATGTAGACCACGGCCCCATTGTCTACCAGAGGCCGGTGCCCGTTTTGGAGAACGATACCCACGATAGCCTCAAGGCCCGGATCCAGAGAGCGGAGTACAAAGCCTACCCCAAGGCGATAAAGATGTTTATAGAGGGAAGGCCCGAGATACTGGGTAGAAAGCTCGTCTGGCAAAGAGAGGAGAAATAACATGGAAAATTTATGGGCCCCCTGGAGAATCGATTACATTTTGAGCAAGAAGCCGGCTGGCTGCATATTCTGCGATAAGCCGACGGAAAGCCAAGACGAAGACAATTACATTCTTTACCGGGGAAAGTATCACTTCATCA
>JALNZQ010000087.1 GCA_023229165.1 Methanothrix sp. | reverse complement strand
GCCACATCGGACTTTGTCTCCTGTAGAGCGGCGATGCCCGCTCTCTGGGCGTAGTGGGTGAGCCCCTCTTCCAAAGCCCGGCAGGTGGCTTCTTTTACCGCAGGAGGTACGTCGAAGTCCGGCTCGCCCACCTCCAGATGGATGATATCAATTCCCCGGCGCTCCATTTCCCGCGCCTTCTCCAAGACCTCCATAGCGATGAAAGGGGCGATCTCTTCAGCTCTCCTGGCAATCATTTAACTCTCCTCGCGATCATTTAATTCTGCTTGTACTTGTCGATTCAAGTTGATATTAAGTTTTTCTCATAGGATAGCGAAGGGCGAAGCGAGAAAATTGATATGGACTTTCTCTCGCGACTGAAGTCGCAAACATCCGGCCAGGCATCCGAGGGACGATGCAGCAAAGTAGATTGAGAACGGCACACAGTGACGCAGTTAATTTAATATATGTTGCGTGAAAAGCCTCATAGCATGTCGAGGCTCAATAGTTCCGTTTTTAGTCGAGAGCACGGCTATGATGTATCCTTAGATGCATCTGCAAAGAAATTTTGCCTATAAAACCCAATTCGGGTGAAGACTTGAATTGGGTGTTAGATGTGCAATCGCTGTATGGTAGTATTACTTTAAAGAGCCAGATCAAGTGAACTTTGACTTAAAAAGAATGGTCGGATGAAGCCCTCCATGTCTTCAAAACTCAAAGGACTTCACCAAGTTAGTTGCACTACCGTCGCCTGGCATAATTGATCGCTTTCATGTCAGAGCAATAGCTAACGAAGGCCAACTCTTTCCAAAGTTAGGAGAATGATAGAACGAAATGCAATAATAAATCCAATAAACAGCGTGCTCCGTTCTATCAAAGGCCTAACTATGGGCATAGGCATGGTAGCGGTCCTGATCAGGGTTGGGTGGGTGCAATAGGCCCTTTGCGTGCGCAAAGGGATGTTTCGGATGCAGAAATTGTGGAGAAAAAAAAAATCATACTTGCAGGTGACTTCGTATGATGGATGGCTACGCAACAGCCAAGGCAAGACGAAAAGATCTTATCGAATTGATTGTAGCTGCGGCTGACGAAATTGCTGAGATAGACATGGACTTGCTGATCAAAAAAAGTCAGACGTAACCTGAAAATGAATAGATTCTATTCATGGAGGATACTGTAAATGATACTTGCTAAATGTAATTGTAAGAATAAATGCCAAGGCCTGATGTACGGCAAAGGAATGAGTGTCCATAATCTCATGAACGGAGGCAAACGGCACGAGACGACGGGCTACTTCGAAGGCCGATGTGTGGTCTGCGGCATGGAGAGGAGGCTGGACTGAGATGGTAGGCATATCAGTCTGTCTACCCCGGTGCCCCAACTGCGGTTCGGAGTGGATAGATCACAACGAGGACAACCACAACCCGATCTGCGAGACTTGCGGCCAGAAGCTGAGGAAGAGAGACGAATTTGGTTACGAGAAGGCATGAAAATGGCAGATTATGACGGTTACTACTTCTATTCAACGAAGCAAAAAAAGATCCGGTCAGCGATAGATAAGCACCCCACGCTCTTCGCTCTGATTGGCGGTAAAGAGGTCGAGTGTACGGAGCGCAGCATCACTCCTGACCCCACCGGACCTTTCGATGATTACCTCTTTCTTGGTAGGGGCGTTTACATTGGCAACAAGCCAAGTTGAGATGGTGGTATCCCGATGCAAAATATATATGGCATCTTTAACCTGAAAGTCGCTGAAAACGAGCTGCAAAAGGAGGATCGAATCAGATCCTCCTTTGCATTAAGAATTAATTGAATTGGATCTTCGCTAATCTCTGTAGTCGTCTCTCGGAGGGCAAAATGTGTCCACAACCACAGTCGCCTCTAGGGCCAAAGCCGAGTGAAGCACGCCTGATGAAGCCGAGTAACTGTCCCCCGGCCCGAGATCGCAACTCTTGCCGCCCACGGTAATGCGGATCTTTCCGGAGACAACGTAGCCTGCCTGATCATGGGGATGAGCGTGGCTGGGAATTTCCACACCCACGTCCAGATCAAACCGGCAAATCATCAGCTTGTCTCCGCTGACCAGGGTTTTACGAATCAGTCCGGGGGCCATCTGCACGCTGGCAGCATCTGCATATCGAAAGAACAATTATTTAACCATCACTGACTGCGGCCTGCAGGCCTTCACATTCACCGGCTCGTCTGCTTCTCCCAGGATGAATCTATTCACCATCTCTTTTGCCACGTCATCGGGATACTGCACCGGCGGATGCTTCATGGTGTAAGCGGATATGGCCAGAAGCGGCCCTCCGATCTTTCTGTCTTTGGCCAGCTTGCAGATTCGTATGGCGTCAATGGAGCTTCCACCGCTGTTGGGCGAGTCCTCCACTGAGAGGCGCAGCTCGAGATTGATGGGCACATCTCCAAAGACCCTGCCTTCCATTCTCAGGAAGCAGACCTTGTTGTCTTTTTGCCAGGGCACATAGTCCGAGGGGCCGATGTGTATATCATCATCGTTAAGGGGCACATCCAGAATAGACTGAACAGCTTCTGTCTTGCTGATCTTCTTGGATTTGAGCCTCTCTCGATTGAGCATATTCAGGAAATCGGTATTCCCACCAATGTTGAGCTGGTAAGTTCTATCCATGGCGCAGGCTCTGTCCTTGAAGAGCTGGGTGAGAGCGCGATGAACAATGGTGGCACCGATCTGAGATTTTATGTCGTCGCCAACAATGGGCACACCCGCCTCCTGGAATCTCCGGGCCCACTCGGGGTTGGAGGCAATGAAGACCGGCATGCAGTTGACAAAGCCAACACCTGCATCTAAGGCAGCTTGCGCATAAAAGCGCGCGGCCTCTTCAGAACCTACCGGCATATAATTTACCAGCACATCAGCGCGCGAGGCCAATAGCTCGCTTCTCACGTCGCATGGCTTGGCATCAGATACGACGAATCTCTTGTCCTCTGGATAATTGAACATATGAGGAGCAACGCCGTCTAAAACCGGCCCCATCTTGACCTCTACGTTTTTGCGGGGAACATCAGGATAGAACACCTTGGTGCAGTTGGGTGGCGCAAATATGGCCTGGCTTACGTCCCTTCCCACTTTTCGCGCATCTATGTCGAAGGCCGCTACCACATCTATATCGCCAGCCCTGTAACCACATATATCATAATGCATAAGCCCGATGCATTCGTTCTCATCAGTATGTTTATAATATTCGATCCCCTGAATCAGGGAACTTGCGCAGTTTCCCAAGCCCGCGATTGCCAACCTTATCTTTTTCAACCTCTTTTCCCCTCCTGGGTCAAATGAAGCTCGGAGACCTGAGTTCGGAGTCGGAGCTTCGTATAAATATAGGACATATATAACATTATAGGCCGATGCGCAATATTCCAGGGCTTTGGCCTAATCTTCCACAGCATGCGCCAGCGTGGTGCCGAGCATCCGGGAAAGCTGCACTTCCAGCTTTGCCCTGCCTGCATCGCTATCCTCGTATTCTATTCTGTATGTCCTGGGAATATCCGTCAGGTATTTTGAGCCTTGCGGGTGAATCAAAATCGTTTCTTTTCCCAGGGTATGAGCGATGCCAAGGCCATACATCACCCCGCCATCAGGTCCCGTGAGATCGGCAATGATCACTGCCGCGTGATTGAGTGAATGCCACATCTCACGCACGGCAGATCTACCGCCTCTGATGTCTTCTGCCTCAACAATAGGCAGGCTGTTGGCCCGGCTCGCATTCAGGATGGTTTCCTCATTTCCTCGCAGGTTCGCAGCCTGGGGCAGGAGCAGAAGGAGTGTCCTTGCGCCTACCGCCTCGGCAGCCTGTTCAAATATGGGACGGGTGCGCATGAGGCTGAGCATCATTTCCAGCCTTAGGAACTCCGAGTCGATATGCTCCAGGGCCACTTTTTGCAAAGCTGCTTGCCGATCCGGGGTGCTTTGCTCTATCAAGTTTGCCGGAATCTGGATGATAAAGGCATCCACGAAGCCGAACTCCCACTGGGCGCTATTGGCCGCCTGCTGGGGCGT
Organism: Methanothrix sp.; assembly: GCA_023229165.1. GTDB lineage: Archaea > Halobacteriota > Methanosarcinia > Methanotrichales > Methanotrichaceae > Methanothrix. The sequence goes on along the minus strand of JALNZQ010000087.1, from coordinate 5,904 downwards.
CAGAGCGATATCAGGTTTATAAAAATAGCTGGCGATCCTGTTTTCCATCCGAAACTGCGCCAGAATGGAGAGGCTCTTTTTGTCCAGGATGGCTACCATGCTGCAGGGGAGTTGACTTCTGGCAATGCCCCTCTGTAGATGCCTCTTTTCGGTCGTGGCGTCAACTATGGCCATGAACTCGTCTATCAGCTTATCTACCTTGGCAGAAAGCTCGGCCTCCATCTCGCCGCTTCTCATCCGATCTACGTCGTTAAGCATAAGCACACATCCAAATTTTTCCACATCCGCACGGCATGATTGCCTCTGCCATAATAGTTCCTGACCAGCTCCCTCTCCTGGTAGCCGACCTTTTTGTATAGCTCTACAGCCCCTGGCTTATCTATAGCGGCCTCAAGTCGGATCGCCTGGGCACCGAGTCGTGCCAGCTTCCCTTCTAAAGACAGGAGGAGCTTGCTACCGATGCCTTTTCTGCGGTATCCGGGGTGAACGTCCAGGGTATAGACCGCACCTGCCTTTCCACTGGTATATCCCATGATGAAGCCTAATACTTTCTTCTCCGGGTCAGAGGCCACCAGAGACACCGCATAGCGTATCAGGTAGGCGAACATCTTGGGCGGAAAAGCGGTCTCCTCCGGGAAGCAGAGCTCCTCGATTTGTACAATCTGGGCCAGATCACTGGGCTGTGCGCTCCGGATCTTCATTTTTTCTCTGGCACCTTACCTGAAACCTGTTTCAAGACATCCCCATAGGCCCCGAAGACCTCAGGAATATCGATAGTGCCGATCACATCCACTACACCTACGGCGGCGATGGCTCGGCCTTCTACCAATATAGGGGCGACAGACACCGGAATACCCCGATAAGCTCCCTCTTTCGGAGTGGTGCGAATGCTCTTGCCGGTTTTTATGACCTCTTCCAGGACAGGTCCGCTGTATTCATTATCCAGAACCTTTCCCTTCTCCACCCTCACGCCAGGAAATCTCGCGCATCGCATTGTGACGGGAAGCCGGAGGATCTCATTTAAGGCAAGGGCGAGTGCCGCCAGATCCTCAGATCTGGCGTCCTCAGATATCACGAGTCGAGACATGCTAACCGTATTAGACTGCGATATCAAATAAATCCTGCCCTTACAGTTTCTTTATGATCTCATAAGGCCTTTTCTCTTGAGCAGCCTGGCCTGGAATCCGTGGTACTTGGCAAAGCCTTCTGCATCTTTCTGGCTCAAGGTCTGGGAGTCGAAGGAGACCATGTCCTGAGCATAGAGTGCGTCGGGCGATTGGCGGCCCACGGGGATGGCATTTCCGCAGTAGAGCTTCATCTTGACCGAGCCGTTGACCCTCTTTTGGGACTGGTCCAGGAAGGCATTCAGATCGGAATATAGCGGGTCCTCCACCAGGCCCATATAGGCCATCTCCGACCAGGCCTCATCCACCATGACCTTGAAACGAAGCTCGGCCCGGGATAAGACCAGATGCTCCAGGTCCTTATGCGCCGTGAGGATAATAGTTGCCGCAGGATGCTCATAGTTCTCGCGCGCCTTCAGGCCCAGCACCCTGTCCTCCACCATATCCGTCCTGCCCACGCCGTGCTCGCCACCTATCTGGTTGAGATTCTCAATCAGCTCAACGCCACCCATCTGCACGCCATCCAAAGAGACGGGAACACCCTGGACAAATCCGATCTCCACAATCTGCGCGCTCTTGCCTGCATCCGGCTTTTTGGTCCAGCCGTAGATCTCCTCGGGGGGCTCGAAGTAGGGGTCCTCAAGCTTTCCGCCCTCAATGGATCGAGACCAGATGTTCTCATCTATCGACCAGGGCCGATCGCGGGTTACGGGAACTTCAATGCCGTGCTCGCGCGCATAATCTATCTCCCATTCGCGGGCTAAGTCCAGCTCTCGCATGGGTGCGATGACCCGGCAGTCTGTCGCCCGGAAGATGGCCTCGAAACGCAGCTGATCATTGCCGCGACCGGTGCATCCGTGCGCAAGGTTCTTTATGCCTTTCTGCTTGGCGATCTCGACTGCTTTGATGGCGATCAGCGGCCTTGCAATGGCCGTTCCCAGGACATATCCCTCGTAAGAGCCGTTGGCTTTGATGAGCGGAAAGATGTAGTCTTTTACGAACTCTTCTCGTGCATCTATGATGTAGTGCTCGTCCGCCAGCTGCTTTGCTCTGCGGTTTCCGCGCTCGATATCCGACCGTGGCTGGCCTACGTCCACCAGAACGGTGACTATTCTATCAAATCCATAGCGCTCTTTGAGGAGCGGAATACAAACGGATGTATCCAGGCCGCCTGAATAGGCCAGTACAACTTCAGACACTTCGCAACACCACTTTCGTACAGGAGGCCAGGGTCAATTTAACCTTATCTCTTCCTGTAGCGATAACTCTATAACTGCCACGAAAAAACGGGATCATAATGACCCAGCTCATCAAGACGGCCGCGCTATGTGTGGACTATGATCGGGATCTTCGAGCCCTGCTGGCATCAGGTGCTCTGGCACGGATGATCCAGCCTGTTTTGAAGATGATAAACCAGAGGCTGGCGGAGGAGAAGCCTGCTCAGGTCAGGCTGAAGGATATAGTTGCCAGTACATGGCTTCCGCCCATTCCCAGCGGCCCCTTCAAAAGGTTGCTGGTCAATGAAGCGCGGGCAGCGATAGGCCGGCCGGTGCCTCAGACTCTCTCCATCGAGGTTACAAGAAGCTGCGGGGCAAAATGTGACCATTGCCTGATAAAGGAGGGCGAGGGTGAACTCTCCCGCGAAGACATTTTGTGCACCATCGACCAGGCCCTGGATATGGGTACCTGCATCGTCACCTTTACCGAAGGCGACCCTCTTTTGCGGGAGGATATCTTCGAATTGATAAAGCACGTCGATCCTGAGAAGGCTGTGGTAAATCTCTTCACGCCAGGCCTTGACATGACTATAGAGAAGGCGGTCAAGCTCAGAGAAGCCGGGCTTTATAATCTTATCATTGGCGTTTACAGCACCAATCCCGAGGAGCATGACCTGGTGAGGGGTGTAGTCGGTGCTCATGCCAAGGCAATAGAAGCTATACGCATCGCTCTGCAAACGGGATTGATGGTAACCATGTCCTGTCATATAAAGGCCGGTCAGGTGGATAGAATCTCAGATCTCTACGAGTTGGCAACAAAATTAGGTGTGCAGGAGCTGTCCGTCTGGGAGGGCATGCCCAAGACACCTGAGGAAAAGCTGACATTGATTGAGAAGGAGAAGATCATCGACCTCTACAAGAAGATCAACACCACGCCGGGCGGCCCGCGGCTTTTTGCCAATACCTATTTTGAGGGCCAATTGATGGGCTGCATGGCCGGGAGAAGGTGGCTGCATGTAGCAGTTGACGGCAGCGTCAGAGCCTGTCCTTATTTGCAGGAAAGCTATGCAAATATAAAGGACTCTTCCCTGAAAGATGCCTGGAAGGCTGTGCGTAGATGTGGGCTGTTCGAGGGATTCGTCAGCCATTGCCCGGCCCAGGATATCTTCGGCTAAGGCATTTGCTTTCGTTTACTTTTTCTGGATTCTCTTTTTATATTAAAAAGTTATGGAAAATTATTAGTAGAGATATGCGCTTATCAGATGTGAGGTAGGACATGGGTATCATCAGTAGCCTCAAGGAGAGCCTTGGGACATGGATAAACAGGATATTTAAAAAAAAGAGGGCCAAGATCGGACTTTACGGCCCACCTAATGCCGGAAAGACCACTCTGGCCAACAGGATTCTGCATGACTGGTGTGAGGGTGAAAGCTTGGGTGAGGCTTCCCCCATTCCACATGAGACCCGCAGGGCCATGAGAAGAGAGGGTGTGGTGATCAACGCCAACGGATCGAGCATCGAGCTGGATATAGTTGATACGCCAGGCATGGCTACGAAGGTTGATTTCAAGGAGTTCATGGCCTTTGGCCTCTCCGAGGCCGAGTCTAAGAAGAGGGCCAAGGAGGCTACGGAAGGAGTCATTGAAGCTATCAAATGGCTGGATGACCTGGACGGCGTGCTATTGGTTATGGACTCAACCGAGGATCCTTATACTCAGGTCAATGTGGTAGTGATTGGAAACATGGAAGCCCGGAAGCTTCCCCTCCTTATTGTGGCCAATAAGATGGATCTGCCCAATGCCTCGCCTGCTAGAATTAAGGCTGCCTTCCCTCAGCATGCCATGGTGTCGATTTCCGCCCTGGAAGGATCGAATATAGATAACCTTTATCAGGCGATAGCAGCTCATTTCGGGTGATCTTGATGAGAGAAGTGCAGATGGACCTCATCTCCGGGGAGAAGCTGGAGAAAATGACCTCAATGGAGAAGATTCGGCTCATCCTGGACAAGGTCAAAAAAGGTAAGATTGTGGTTTTGGAGTGTGGCCTGACTTCTGATGAGGAGGTGCGCCTCATCGAGATGACCATGACCGAGATTCGGGTGGACGAGTTCTCCGGAATAGAGATCGAGAGCTACCCTTCCAAAAAGGAAGGATCGTTTTTGGACAAGATATTTGGCAGAGCCCTTAAGGGCAGGATGACGGTCATCGGCCCTGCCAACCAGCTACGCACCATTGAGAAAGACAAATATCAGATCAGCACCAAGGTCTCCGTGGGGGACTAGATGCCTCATATCTGTACTCGCTGTAGCAACGTCTTCGATTCGGGAGAGGATATCCTGAAGGGATGCCCGAATTGCGGCTGGAAGAAGTTCATGTTCGTGAAAAAGAAGCCACGGGATTTGAAGGCGCAGATGCTACAGCCGAAGCCTATCATAACTCGGGCTATGGGTGTACGGATACCGCCCAGGAGAACGGAAAAAGAGTCGATGGCAATAGAAGAGGAGATGCAATCTTCGCAAAAATCATTTCCTGTCGCGACACCTCCACCAACGCTTTACATCCCTTTAAAGAAAAAGCTCGCGGATAACCATCATTTAGTGGATAACCACCTGTTAGAGGATACCCATCAGAGTGATGGCAAGCCGAAAGAGAAGGCTCTGGAGAGTGTCAAGATAACGGCACCTGGCACCTACGAGCTGAATCTGCCGTCTCTATTCGAGAGAGATGAACTGATTATGGCGGTCAAGGAAGGCACTTATTTTATTGATCTCGCATCGGTCTTTAAAAAGAGCAAGAAGGATTGAGAGTTTAATCACTTTTCTATTCTGATCTCAATTCCTTTCCAGTCCTGGCCAACGCCCCGCAGGGACTCGGCCATAGCTACTGCAACATTGCCGATGAACTCCTGGGTGAAGGCATTTAAATCGATTGCCTTTCCATCCACCTTCAACGAAACTTCCATTTTCTTCCTCTTTAAGCTCCGCCAAATATGGCAATAGGCGGGGTGTAGACGGATGGGGTGGCAGAAATTGCCTGGGGCAGGGTGTAGACTGAGCCGGCCTGGTTGGTCACATTGGTATTCTTAACGGCGAACATGGGTGTGATTGTAACCGGAGATGCACCCTTGATCATGGACGTGCTCACATTGAGCAGTGCTTTCTTTCCCAGAGTGCTGAGATCGAGCACATCGCTATTCTGGCTGCCACCCAGAGAGGTTGCGGCAATAGTCGGCATTGTGGGCGAGAGCCTGGGCAGAGAAATAGGCTCGATGCTCGGTTTTTTACCTAATGTGCTCAAATCCAGAACATCGGCCGCGCTGGCCGTGACGGCAACGCTTGCCAGAAGAACCGTGACGACGAATAATGTAAGAATCAACTTCATTTCATGAACCTCCTTTCTCAAAAGGGTACTCAATCAGACCCCTTTTTCAGGTACGTGAGCTTTAACCATTTATTCCTTTTGCTTATATCGAGGCCATTAGACTCAATAACAAAAATTCGCCAAATCCAATGCAAGTATACATAATAATTCTATAAAAATTTTAATGCAAAAGTCGGTAGGGGGC
>JALNZQ010000086.1 GCA_023229165.1 Methanothrix sp. | reverse complement strand
CCCTACGGCGGCTGCTGTTCTGGAAGGCACCTTGGCCACGCTCATGCTGGCCACATAGGTCAGGGTGACTGTTGCCGTTGCCGTAGCTGTAACCGGCTGTTTCAAGCTATCCGTGGCTGTCGATGTAACGACGTTGGTGAGCGGCCCGGGCAGATCGCCTTCGAGCACGGTATAAATGATGGTGCCGATTGTGTTCTCACCAGGGGCCAGTGTGGTCTTGGCTGTGGTTACGGCGCCAAGTTTGTCGTCGCTCAGAGACAGTTTGTTGATGGTTATGCTACCCGTGTTATTCACGGTGTAGGTGTAGGTTACTTTGTCTCCTACGGCGGCGGTTGTTCTAGAAGGTACCTTGGTCACGCTCATGCTGGCCGTATAGGTCAGGGTGACCGTTGCCTTTGCCGTAGCTGTAACCGGCTTTTTCTGGCTGTCCGTGCCTTTGGCTGTGGCGACGTTGGTCAGGGGTCCGGGCAGATCCGTCTCGATGACGGTGTGCGTCGCTGATCCTGTGGCCGTCTCGCCCGGAGCCAGCAGGGCGGTATTCAATGTGATCTCGCCGAGCTTGTCATCCGTCAGGGTCAGAGCGTTTATGGTTACATTTCCTGTGTTCTTCACGGCGAACTGGTAGGTGACTGTATCTCCCATGGCAGCCGTGTTCGCTGATGGAGTCTTTGTCACCTGCAAAGCTGCAGCGTAGGTGAGCTTGACCGAGGCGGTAGCTTGACCAGTAACTGCTACACCTTGACGGTCTGTGCCTGTTGCTGTGGCCACATTGGTCAAGGGTCCGGGCAGATCCGTCTCAATGACAGTATGCGTTGCCGATCCATTGGCCGTCTCGCCTGGGGCCAGAGAAGTCTTGTCCAGGGTGACTGCACCAAGCTTGTCGTCGTTCAGTGCCAGAGAATTGATAGTAACCGATCCCGTGTTCTTCACCAGGAATTGATAGGTGACGGTCTCTCCCACGTTTGCCGTTGTGGCTGAAGGAGTCTTGGTTACTTGCAGTGTGGCGGTGTAAGTAAGCTGGACAAAAGCCGTAGCTTGGCCCGTAACTGCTACACCCTGGCTGTCTGTGCCTGTTGCTGTGGCCACATTGGTCAGAGGTCCAGGTAGATCAGTCTCGACGACCAGGTGCGTGGCTGATCCTGTAGCCGTCTCGCCTGGTGGCAGAGAATTCCGATTCAGGGTGATGACGCCCAGCTTGTCATCGTTCAGAGCCAGTCCATTTATTGTGACCGAACCGTTGTTCTTCACACTGAACTGGTATGTTACCGTATCTCCCACTTTGGCAGTATTGGAAGACGGCGTCTTGGTTACGACGATACCGGATGTATAGGTCAGAGAAACCGATGCCGTGGCGGTGGCCGTAACCGGCTTGCCTTGGCTGTCCGTGCCCTGGATAGTGGCCAGATTGGTCAGAGGTCCGGGCAGATCGCTCTCCAATATGACATGTGTCGCCGATGCAGAGGTAGTAGCTCCTGGAGCCAGTTCCTTCTTGTCGGTCTTGATGGTTCCTAGCTTGTCATCCGTCAGGTTCAAGTCTTTTATTGTAACGTTTCCAGTGTTCGTCACAGTGAACCTGTAGGTTACAGTATCTCCCACCTTGGCGGTGGTAGAAGACGGCACTTTTGTCAGATTTAAAGCTGCGTTATAGGTCAGAGCCACGCTGGCACTGGATGTGGCACTTACTACGGGTTTCTTAGTTCTGTCCTCAACTCCGGAAGCTACTGCAGTATTGTTAAGGGGACCGGGAAGATCGCTCTCTTTAATGGTATATGTGCTGGTTCCCGTAGCTTGCGCACCCGGCATGAGTGTATTGGTGTCAAGCTTAATATCACCCAGCTTGTCATCCTTCAGGACCAAAGAGTTTATGCCTATAGTTCCTGTATTTTGGACTGTGTAGCTATAGGTAACGGCCTGGCCCACTGATGCAGTAGTTGCCGAGGCGGTCTTAACTACCTGCAATCCAGTGGTGTAGGTTACATTCGTCCGGAAGGTGCAGCTTATGCTGCGGAATGGGTTGGTTGAGCCGGGGGCCACATCAGAATAATCACGGGTTAAGGTCATGTCGATAGTGTGATTGACGGGATTGTATTGGGTCCAATCTATGTTGACATTTGGCCCAGTGGCTCCATCTATCTTCTTGCCGTCGACATTCCACACAAATGTCGTTTTGCCGGTTGTGCCGCCCGTATAGCTGTAAGCGGCGGTTTCATAGGGACCAACTTGTGCAGGTCCGCTTATGCCGCAAACCGGCAGAGAATAGACATTAATATCAGTACTCGTTTGGTTGACACAACCTCCTTCTTTGGTTCTTATGAAGAGAGAGATTGTAACCGCCTTCGAGCCCTCATCCTGAGATACCAGGGGGGCGCTGAATGAAAACTTCTGCGCCGTTCCCGCGCCAATGGTAGCGCCGCCAGTTACAGCGGTCCACTGGTAGTAGTAATCTCCAGAAGGAGCTTGAAGGGTCACAGTCTGTCCAGAGGTTACGAGCTGGTTTACGGCGAGGCTGGGCGGTGCAGCAACTGCACCCAGCGATAATCCCGCTAGCAGGTAAACCAGCGATAAGAGCATTACTAAAGCTATCGCTTTATTACTATATGACATGATTTTCCTCCCATATCTCAAATTTATTGACTTGCATCCGGTTATCCCAATCAGAGGCATCCATTCTATTGCGATCAGCGAATTTTTCCCATCAAGAGGCCGATAATTGCCAGAGCCACAGCAATAGCATCAGATACGTCCTGTCAAAGGTCAAATTCAGATAACCTTATTAATACTCATTTTTTTGGCTATTTGAATTTTCGCGTCATTTTTAAGAATATTCTAATGCAACATACTGATATTTTATTTTACATTCAATATTTTCGGCATTTGACATTCAAGCATCTTATGGTTAACCAAAGTAGGTGTTTCGTCTGTACTCACCAAAACGAAAGTTTTATATTTATTTTAGGAAGATTAAATCAATATGATGAAAAAATAATATTAAGTTTTTGCTAAATTATGTGCGCGATGGCCACAATTTTTCACAACCACAAGTATTATTAGTAGGAAGGTCACAAATAGTTTAAAAGGTTTGTATAATATCGCAATTGAATGTATAGTATGTTTAAAATAAACCAGAGAGGTGAATGAAAATGCATCTAAAGAGAATGCTGTTTTTTATAGGACTTGCATCATTACTGGTACAAGGAATTTTTGCAGTTGCGGCTGCAGAGAATGGATCTGGCGTTTTAAATGTGATTATTAAAATGCAGCAGTCCCCACTGGCGGATGGAAAGAGTCTAGCGGAAAAAGAGGACTTGGAAATGAACTCCACGACAAATCTGCTCAATGAGGCTGACTCCAGAGGACTTCCCGTCTCGATATCCGTCACGGGTGATATTGCCAATAGTGTATATCCTCTTTATGTCACCATGCTCGGCTCCAAAAACAATCATGAAATGATGATAGGGGGTATGAGCAAGGACGATGAATTGGTCTCCTTCGAAGATCAGGATGCAAGGCTTCGCAAGACCAAGAGATACGTTGAAGATGACTACATCTGCGGAGGAAAGCAATCCAAGGTGGCCGGATACCTGCCGCAACCCAATTCCTTTAACCAGAGCCAATACAAAATCCTGGATGACCTGGCAATGTTGTATCTAGTAGATGATGCGGGACTGCCGGAGAGCCAGGGCAAGACGACGCCCTATCTCATGAACGGATCTGCCTTTTATGTGGTCCCTGTGAGCGAGGGGCAGGGATTTCGCATGGAGGACGCGGCGGCAAAAGATGCCGGCCTGAACGGCACCGACTGGTATAACCTTCTTGTGAGCAAATTCGAGGAGTCAGCCGGCAAGGGCGAGCCAATGGTCGTGGTCTTCACAAATACGGTCTCAGGATCAGATGAATACCTGGATGCCTACAAGAAGTTCGTAGAATATGCGGCAGGCAAAGGTGCCAGCTTTGTCACCACCAAAGAACTGGTGGAAAGCAGCAATAATGCTTAACCATTCTTTTTTTTTGATTTCGATCGCTAAACATCGATCTTTATCCCGAAGAGCGTCTCGAATTTCTCATACTTGGCCCGGGCTCGATATAGGTTTTGCCGGGTATATGGCAAACCTTGCTGGCAGGCCAGCATGTCCCTGATCTCAGCCTGGGTGAAGACAGCTTCTAGCTTCTCTTTGGCAATTGAGGACACATTCACTTTTTCCTTGCAGATCTCAAGATCATAGTCGCCTTGCCAGTTCCACTGCCTGTCATAACGCATCAGAATAAGGTGCTCATTCTTGCAATGCGCACAGACCAGCCAGTTCGATTCTGTAGTGTGATATGCCAGGCTCTCCAGATCCATGTCGCACTTGCTGCAAAATCCGACTATATTATGCTCTAATGAGACCGGTTCCAGCCTTCTTCCTTCAAAAATGAGAGTACGACTCAACTCATCAAGTTGGTTCATCTTGACTTTAAGACGTCCGCCATGCTGTAAATTCCAGGCTTTTTGCCGACTACCCAATCAGCCGCCCGCACGGCGCCGCTGGCAAATGCGGTTCTGCTGTGTGCCTGATGCTTTATCTCCAGCCGCTCGCCTGCTCCCGCCAGGAGCACAGTGTGATCTCCGACAATATCTCCACCGCGCACGGCATGCACTCCAATCTCTTTTCCTCGCGGCATGACGCCTTCCCGGCCATACACGACCTCCTTTTCGCCCAGAGCCACCTTTATTGCCTGCACGGTGGCCAGAGCCGTGCCGCTGGGGGCATCTTTCTTCTGGTTATGATGGGCTTCAATGATCTCGATGTCGTAGTCCTTGAGGGCCGCCGCCGCATCGGCTACCAGCTTCCAGAATACATTTACGCCTAAGGAGAAGTTGGGCGTTATGACTGCTGCCACATGGCCATCAATGGCTTCTTTCATCAAAGAATGCTGCTCTGGTGAAAAACCGGTAGTTCCCACCACGAGATCAATGCCAAGACTCGCCGCCGTGCATACGTTATTTACCGCGGCTAAGGCAGTGGTAAAGTCGATGAGCACATCCGGTTTGCTCTCCTTTAAGACCGACTCCAGCTCAGAGACACCTTTGACGATGATGCCGCCAGGGAGAACGTTTCCGGCCCCAACTGCATCCAATCCGGCCACGAGCTGCATGTCTTTAACCTTGGCCGCCTCCTGGATGACCAAAGTGCCCATGCGCCCCAGGGCGCCGGTAATGGCGATGCGTGTCATGCTCTCTCGCCTAACCTTTCCAGCATCTCCTTTAAGAAGAGCTCTTTCTCAGGAGCCATTGCAGCCAGAGGAAGACGCATTGGTCCGCCTGCGAGCCCCAGATATTTGTGAGCGGTCTTCACCGGGATCGGGTTAGTCTCCAGGAACATGGCCCGCACCAGGGGGGCGAGCTCATAATGCAGCGCTCTCGCTTTCTCGAAGTCGCCCTTGAGAACGGCATCCACCATGGCCACCGTCTTTCTGGGAGCCACATTGGCTACCACAGAAACCACACCTTTGGCGCCTAGCGCCATGGTAGGCAGGGTCAGATCATCATCTCCCGAAAGCAGGACAAAGTCGCTGCCCCGGGTCTGCTCGATGATCTGAGATTGCTGAGAGAGGCTTCCACTGGCCTCCTTTATGGCCACGATGTTCTTTACCTTGGACAGTTTCGCAACCAATTCCGGCTTGAGATCGATTCCAGTTCTCTTGGGAACATTATAGAGCACAATGGGGATGTCGCACTTCTCGGCTATGGTCTTGAAGTGCTCGAACATACCCCTGTCATTGGGCTTGTTGTAATAAGGCGTGATCAGCAAAGCAGCAGATGCGCCTGCTTTGGCCGCATGGCGCGTCAGCTCCAAAGCCTCACGAGTATTGTTTGAGCCCGTACCTGCAATAACCGGCACCTTCGAAGATTCCACGGCAATCTCCACTACCCTTTTATGCTCCTCAAAGGTTAATGTGGCCGACTCACCGGTTGTGCCGCAAGGAACAATGCCTGCTATGCCTGTTTTATTCAGGTACTCTATGTTCTTCTTCAGTCCCTCCTCATCCAGGCTCTCATCTTCTAAAAATGGCGTAATTATAGCGGGAAACACACCCTTAAGCAGCATCGATCTCGACCTCGCCTCGGCGAGTTCGTCTCTGCCGCATCACATTGGAAATATACCCTGCCACACGATTGCGTATGGTCTTATTTTTAATGTCTGTATACTCAGACACCTTTAGCTTGTTCAGTTCAAAGTCGGGGCTAAATGAGCTTTCGTAGGTTCTCAACAGATCCATCGCGAAATTCTTGATATAACTAGGTTTTACACTTCCCATAATCAACACTCCAGCTAGAGCAATTCTTTGTGCATCCTTGCCTCACCAATTTATATCTTCCCGTCCCGGGGGTCGTCCCACTGCCTGCCGGGCATAGCTCAATGGCAGTAGCGATTCGCCGCTGCCGCCGCCTGGTTGACCGGCCCCACGCCCTTTCCCACCCGCATGCTGCCGAGAAGCGCCCTTTCTGCAAACAGCTTGGCCTGGCGGGCCGCCTCCTTCGGGGAACTGCCCAGGGCGAGATATGCTGTTAATGCGGCTGAGTAGGTGCATCCCACGCCGTGGTTTTCGCCCGCCACTCTCTCGCCCGGCAAAAGGATGACCTCTTCACCCGTAATCAGGAGATCGGTGCAGTCCAGATGGCCGCCCTTAACGATTACGGCCTTCGGCCCAAGCCTCAAGATCTCCTGGGCGGCTAGAAGGGCACTGTCCCTATCGCGAACAACAATTCCCGTCAGAGCCCGGGCCTCGAATATATTGGGTGTGACAACATCGGCCAGTGGAATGAGATGCGCTTTTAGCGCCTCTACCGCCTCAGGTCGAAGCAATCTACCGCCCGCTTCTGCCTCAATCACCGGGTCAAGCACGAAAGGAATGTTTGTCAAACGCATGTGATCGGCCACAGCCATCACAATCTCGGCAGAATGGAGCATGCCCGTCTTGGCAAAGGATATGGAGAAATCATCAGTGATCGACTTGAGCTGATCTACTACTATGTCGGGCTGCAGGCCAAAGATCCGTTGCACTCCAAGGGTGTTTTGGGCGGTAATGGCGGTGATGGCGCAGGTTCCATGCACTCCGAGCACGGAAAAAGTCTTAATGTCCGCCTGAATTCCTGCCCCGCCCCCCGAGTCGGAGCCGCCGATGGTAAGCACGACCTGTGGCATTAATTGATCTTCTTCTCGGCCGCCGCAGCCATTTCCGGCGGAAGCTTGTACTTTTGGGCGACCTTCAATGCCTTGCGATAAAGGCCGGCTTGCATATGATTCTCATAGGACTTCACGGCCGCTTGCAGCAGCATCTCATGAGGAAGCTCAAACTCCTCGGCGATCTCGGCCGCATTCTTGACCAGACCAAAGCTCATGCTCTTATTGAAAGCCTGGACTGCAGCCTGCCGGACCATATCCTGAGAAAGGCCGTATTCCTTGGCATAATCGGCAGCCGCTCGGTAAAACTCGCTGTCGATCTTTCGGTTGAATGAACGCGCTGCAGCCTCCAGGCGAAGATCAGCCGGAAGATCGTACTTCTTGGCCAGATCTGCAGCCAAAGAATAGTCGCCTTTCTTCATATTGGCATCATAGGCTTTTTGCACAGCCTCTATCAGCATATCATTTGGCAAACCGAAGTCGGACTTGATCTTTGCCGCCTCCTGGTAGGAACCCAGGTTCATCTTTATGGCGAAAAGCTTCGCGCCCTCAGCCAGCTTACTGTCAGCCATCGCATCCTCCATAACGATTATTACCAATACTATCAGTTCGTCGCTCTATGCGTCCTTTGTGAGCTTTGTGATCTCTGTGGTTGAAACGTCGTTAGCCACTGGTTATAGCCAATGGTAGGAATAAGAACCTATCAGTCCCCACTTCCCCGGAGATTGGTGACAAAGGCATACTGCGTGGTGGTGGGAAGCTTTCTTCTTATCTCCCTTACCTCATGAAGATAGATTATTATCTGCTTTGCATGCGGATTTTCTTTGCCCAAGATCTTGCTGACAACTTCCACTTCCGGCTCGCCCTGCACCCGGGCGGCGCCGCTGCCATAGTCTGGAGACATCTCAATTAGCATGGGCAGCCGCAGGCGGCTCCAGAGAAAACGGGGCAGGCTCTTTGAGATCAGATCCAGTTCGGGCTTATCCATGATGAAAAAAGTATTATCCTTTCCCCTGGTGCCGGGCTTTTCCATGGCCAAAAGCTCGGCCAAATTGATTCGCTTGCTGGGCAGGTGCTGGTTCATGGTCTGAATGGTCTTGACCAGCACATTCTTGTTCATCGCCGGTCCATCTTGGGAAAATGCCATCAACGCCTATTATGCTCTCTTGCGACTTAAAGATATTCCCCTTAAAACGTATTTATATATCTGTAAATCAATCTATTTTTCTTGAGATTCAGACATCTTCTGGCAGCCTGGGCCACATTCTCCCTATCTTCATCCCGGCAGTAGATCCCAAAGCGCCAGGTAGCCCTGTGCGCTCTTTCCAGGATGCTGACCAGAGGAGACACCTCTCGCAGGGGTTTCACCTCCTCCTCGACCAGGGCGGGAAAATTGCCCTCCGGTGCATCAGGGAGCGTTGGATTGTCCACCAGAATGTAATCGGCATCAATTCCCGCCTCATGGGCAATCTCCTGGGCCAGCATCTTTTCGCTCACCTTGAGTATTGAGGGATCCAGGCACTCCAAGCCGACATACACCGCCCGCTTAAAAATTCTCCTCGATCTGATGCGAAAAGCCATCTCCGCCGCATAGCCGCCCGACCTTTCCAGGGAATTGAATAGCTGCATGTCATCCATATCTTTTACGATGCCGGCACTGGTCCCATCTTCAATCATGCGCCGGATTCCGGCGGAGATCATGCACTCCGAGATGCGGCAGACATGATGATAATAAACGGATGGATGCATGAGCAGCCGGGAGATGAGAAGCGATGTCGCCGCCTGCACGCCACCGGCTTCCACCACGAGCTGTCCGCCGTGAAGGGTCATCTTCTGCAGTAGACGCAATCGATCTATAACTCCGTAGGCCACGCCCGTGTAGTGAGCATCCCGGATCAGGTAATCCATCCTATCCACATCGATCTCGCCGCTCACAATCTGCCCCAGACCGACTCCATTTATGGTGGCCTGGATATCGGAGGCTTTCAGGTCATAGTTGTCTAAAACTGCCCGAAGCTCACCCTTCTTCAGGATATCAATGATGCTCTCGTGATCCTTGCGAAGGTAAGGAGCAAGGGCTGCCTCCGTGGCATGGGAGAGCGGGCCGTGGCCCACGTCGTGCAGAAGTGCTGCGGCGCATACCAACGTCTTATCCTCTTTTGGCAGGCCGAGATGGTTCGCGAGCAGATCAGCCAGATGGTAGGCCCCCAGGCTGTGCTCAAAACGAGTATGATTGGCGCCGGGATAGACAAGGCTCGCCAGGCCGAGCTGCTTAATCCAGCGCAGCCGCTGCATCTGGGGTGTGTCCGCGATTTCCAGGGCCAGGCCCTCCAGCAATACGTAGCCGTGCACGGGATCTCGGATCTCGGTCATCGAGCATAACCGTAAGCCTCCTACATTAAATATTGTTCTGGATGGCCAATCAAATCATTATATACCTCGATGCGCTACAAGCCAAGCTCGACGCCCTCAAGCGCCATCAGGGGGAGACCGCCGCAAAGCTTGACGCGCTCCTTCCGGCTGTGCTGGAGCGGGCCTTGCGGGGCGAGCTTTGAGGGGATTGCCAAGCTTCTGGAGCGTATCCGGGATTTCTGCCGGGAAAGTACTTTCGCCCCGCATGGGTGGGCTATTTATTGCTTAAGTTACTAGTTAATTTTATAATGTTCATCAATGCAGTTAGGTGCAACTGATGTCAACTCAACAGGAGATCCGCGACCCGATCCATAATTTCATCCGGCTGGAGCCGGGAGAGATGCAGGTCCTGGATAGTGCTCCTTTCCAGAGGCTCCGCCA
>JALNZQ010000085.1 GCA_023229165.1 Methanothrix sp. | reverse complement strand
TCTAATATCTTTAGGGTCGCAACGAGCAAGAAAACCCGACAGGGATTGAAACGGCATTATTAGAGAAGGTTTATAAAATTAGGAGCGGGTCGCAACGAGCAAGAAAACCCGACAGGGATTGAAACGTTTCGGTTGCCCATTCTCAAAAAGTCCATCCTCACCGTCGCAACGAGCAAGAAAACCCGACAGGGATTGAAACATATTGAATCAGTAGATCTTACAGAACTAGGCAATTAGTCGCAACGAGCAAGAAAACCCGACAGGGATTGAAACCTGGATGCCGCCACCGCTTCCCTAAAAGACCTTAGTCTGTCGCAACGAGCAAGAAAACCCGACAGGGATTGAAACCCTTATAATGTTCAGGCTTCCCGGCCTGTGAACAGAATCACAACGAGCGAGAGAACCCGACCGGTATCAAAATTAGCTGGGGGATAAATCGAAGCCAAAAATGCTGAAAATCGCAACAGTCCATGCATATTCAACTGTGGGTTGGCTCCGGCTGAACCTGGGTTCCACTTTCATGCGGCGGCGTTTTGGATGTCCCACCGGTTGCTGTACATTTTCGCCGCCGCTCTTTCACTTACATTTTTTGTTCAGGGAAGTGAGCTAATCCTAGCGCGCGTCGCAGTACCTTACCTCATCCACATCCAGCATAAGGGGCGCGTCGGGCTCAAAGTTGGTGATCTTTCTCACCCGGCCCACGGCCATAAGTTGCAGTTGTGCTCTTGCTGCCTGAGACTCACACTCTTCGTAGTAGTCCTCGTTTGATTGAACTGTGCGATGGGTAATGATCTGTAGAGCTCTTATGCTGACGATGAGCCCCCCGGTTCCCGGAACAATATCCGGGGCACTGGACTGTGTAAGAAAGATCCTGTCTCCCGGCTGAACACGCAAAAGCGCATAGAAGTTGTTGGGGCTTCGAATCTCCACAGTCCTGACCCGAGCCGCAGTAATCTCATTCATCACATGTCTTGCCAATCCAGTTAGCGCTATGTAAATCATGAAGCATCACCCGTACATAGGAAACTCTTTGGGCATCTGAGATTGCTGTTCCTCAGGAGAGGTCGCTTTCATCTGCTGGGCCAGCTGCGCCATCTGCACCTCGATCTGCTCAGCCTGCTCTGAGAGCTTGGCCGTGCTAATTCCCAAATCGTAGATCTTATTGAGCGTCTCGATCGTGGCAATGGCCGCTCTTGGGTCGGGTTCCGCCGAAGCCGTCTCGCCCAAAAGGCAGATAGCAGGCAGATTTCTTATGCGGCACTCGTTCATGATGCTGCCGGTAATGCCGGTAATTGTCCCGATCTCAAAGATCTCTGCCTTGTCCTTTATCTTATCGAGCAAATCCTGACGGCTTACCGCACCAAAGACCCTGTGCTCGTCGCCCATAACCGTTATGCCTGCCAGACAAACCATCTCTCGAGCACCTAGGGACTGTGCAAAGGATACTATCTCCTTTCCAACCTCATAAGAGGCAAGAGGATGTACGGGAATGTCGGCAGTGAGAATTACCAGACCCTTGGCCGCATCCTCATAAATGCGAACAGGCATGTTCACAACGCCGCTCATGAGAACGGCCAGTGGCGGGAAGTACCTGGAGCTCATGGCCCCGAGATAGGTCATCTTCAGTTCGTTGACGATGTACTGGCTGGCAATGTTGCCTACCAGGCCAATTCCCGGGAATCCCTCTATCAAGATGGGGTTCTTGGCGGTGGGCTCTTTCTCAAGAATTACCTGGACGATTTCCTTATCCATGCAAAAATATTAGGCACTTATCTGAGATAAGAGCATCGCTTCCGAGAGGAGGGTGACAAAAAAATAATTTCAAAATTCGGGCAAGCTTTTTAAGGATACAGCCTGCTAACTAAATGCATAGCTGTAAACGAGAATATGCAATTTCGGGGTCAAAATGGCAAAGCAATATAGAGAGATTATAGATCGGGCATTGGCCGAAGGAAGAACCTACCTGATGGAGCATGAGAGCAAAGCCGTTCTGGAAAGCCTGGACATCACCACCACCGGAACCGGGGTAGCAAAGTCAGAGGACGAAGCTGTAGCGATATTCCAATCCCTGGCCTCTCCCGTGGCTATGAAGGTGCTCTCCCCGGAGGTAGTCCATAAATCCGATGCAGGCGGAGTTAAGCTGGATTTAAGGGATGCAGATGAGGTGCGAAGAGCCTATCGGGAAATCACCCAGGCATTCCGGGACAAAAAGGTCGCGGGCATCTCGGTGCAGAGAATGGCCCGGCCAGGAGTGGAGGCCATCGTGGGAGTGGCCAATGACGCCACTTTCGGACCGGTATTGATGTTTGGTCTGGGCGGAGTCTTCGTAGAGGTTTTAAAGGATGTCTCTTTCCGTTCCATTCCCATCTCCAGATCCGATGCCAGAGATATGATCGAGGAGATCAAAGGCTATGCACTTTTGCGGGGCTATCGCGGCATCTCGGCAGATATCGAGGCACTGGAGAAGCTATTGATGGCCATATCTGACTTTGTCATCAAGAATCCGGACATCTCTGAGATGGATATCAATCCCGTGTTCCTCTATCCGGATGGCTATATGGTGGTTGATGCTCGCATAATCCTGGGAGAGCCCAGGGCAGCGCCTGCGGCTGCCGTCGAACAGGACTTGCACGACCTGTTTTATCCCAGGAGCATAGCCGTCATTGGAGCCTCCGGCACGCCGGGAAAACTGGGCTGGAACGTCTTCACCAATCTCGTCAGCCACAAATTCAAAGGTATGCTCTATCCCATCAATCCCAAGGCCGATGAGATTCATGGCTGCAAGGCCTACCCCTGCATCAGCGCCGTGCCGGAACCGGTGGACGTGGCCATCATCCTTGTCTCGGCCGGCATAACACCGGATGTTGTTGAGGAATGCTGCAAGTGCGGTGTGCGCTACATCGTGGTCGAGTCGGCCGGCTTCGCGGAACTTGGCGAAGACGGCAAGAAGATTGAGCTGCTGATGAAGGATATCGCCGACAGGTACGGCGTACGGCTGCTCGGCCCCAACTGTTCCGGCATCATCAACACGCACTGCAGCATGGTCCAATCCATCGGCATTGTGGATGCTCTATCCATGGGCAATATCGGCCTGGTCTCGCAGGCGGGTGTGTGCGCGGCTGGTATGCTCTGGGGACTGCGCCATATCATGGATTTCGGCATTATCGCTACCATCGGCAACAAGCTGGACATCAACGAGACCGATATCCTGGAGGCGGTGAGCAAAGACGAGAACATCAATGTCATCTGCATGTATCTTGAGTCTGTGAAAGGCGGGCGGCGTTTCATTGATGCAGCGCGTCGCATCACCCTGGAAAAGCCCATAGTCGTTCTCAAGTCCGGCAGAACCGCGGCCGGCAAAAAAGCGGTGGCATCCCACACGGCGTCCTTGGCCGGCAACGACCAGATCTTCAGCGCCGCCTTCCGCCAGGCCGGGATCATCCGGGCCCGCGATTATGATCACATGTTCAACCTGGCCCGTGCCATATCCAAGCAGCCGCTGCCAACCCGGGAAGGCGTATTCATAATAACCTACGCGGGTTCCTTGGGGGTCATTGCCGCCGACGCCATCACCGACAACGGCATGCGCCTCTCCGAACTGGAGCCGCACTTATTGGAACGGCTCAAGAGCCTGCTGCCTGATTATGTCTGCGGCATGAACCCCGTGGACTACACCTTCAGCCAGGATGCCGAAACTGTGAAGAGAACCATTGAGATAGGTGTGGACAGCCAGGACGTGGGCAGCTTTATCGTTGTCTTGCAGGCGGAGATCCTGGACAGCTACGTGGACACTCTCAAGAAAATCGACTACAAGGGCAAGCCCATCATCGCCTGCGTGGCGGGAAAGGAGTTTGCGC
Organism: Methanothrix sp.; assembly: GCA_023229165.1. GTDB lineage: Archaea > Halobacteriota > Methanosarcinia > Methanotrichales > Methanotrichaceae > Methanothrix. The sequence goes on along the minus strand of JALNZQ010000085.1, from coordinate 6,134 downwards.
AGGCTGATGTCATTAAAATGGAAAATGCCGGCATTCCCGTCTTCGGCACGCCCGAACAGGTTGCTGACGCCCTGGGCATCATGTACCGCCACCAAAAGAGGGTCGCTAAAGAGAAGTCCTAAGGCCGATATCCAGGAATACTCGGACTCGGGCAAATCCAGGAAATATATCGCTTTCCTGGATTTAGCCGCTTACGGTACTTCGTAATTGGATGCACAACTGCACAGGGCTGCATCCTTTTCCAGCTCATCATAATAGGCTTCCGACTCAGCCGAACATTCCGTCATATTACCGGTGATATTGAAACACGGGGAAGGATTCCATACGCCCCAATATCCAGTAACCGGTGTGACATTAAAGAGACTGGTGGCATTGATCTTGTTGTCAGCCCCCGTGTCCACTCCCGAGGGTAACAACTGATAGTAAGCCTCAAAGGTAGTGCTGTTTCTGGCCTCAACTATGCTCTCCTTAGAGATGGCCCTGACGCTCACTATATTCGTATAATATGCATGTTCGCCATCCACCTTGGCCCTCATCTTTATGGTCAGCGTTCTGCCGATATCAAGAGAGGGGAGGGTCCAATTGACCATACTGCCGTTCGTCTTCGCTCTGATGCTGGAGTTGATGTAGCTGCAGCCATCCGGAAGATAATCGGTTACATTCAGTGGTTTGAGCAACTTGTTGCCGTCGTTGCTGACATTGATCAGAAAGAGGACGGTATTTTCGTCCAGCATGACGGCCTCCTTGCTGATATTCACATGAGGATATAGATGCAGGGGTATGGTGTGGATGCTTATCGCGGTATCTATCTGAAAGCTTCCGACGAGCCTCTGATCCAGACCGGTGTGCGGCCCGTTTTCCATATTTATATCGAGAGTCCCATTGAACTTGCCGAGAAGGGAGAGGGAGGATTTCTCCATCATAGCCTCCATATCGACAGACGAAGCATAACGGATATCTTTGCGAATTGAAATACCAGTCTCCCCTTCTTTGGTCAGCATGCCTTCATCCCATAAATTCGCATAGCTGATGTTTTGGGATCTAGCCTTGAGAAGGACAGGCGCATATTGCATCTTTGTGTATTTGTCGACTGAGCCAAGCTGAGACGTCTCTTCGGAAGAGTAGTAACCGCTGCCAGACTCATAGGATCTTTGCAGCCCTTTTGCCCTTTTGTCGGTGGAGACAAATCCTTTGCCTTTGGCTGATTTGGAGAATTTTACGCCCTCCCCGTACGAGTCCACGGCCTCGTTTATCCGGAAACTGCCGTGGTAGTTTTCATCGATCTCCTGGATGGCATCTTTTGCGTCAGGTACACGCTTTTTATAATTTATCTGAGCCATGCCGGAGCTGAAATCCGCCTCAGAACTGTAAACGGTCTGGTTCATATCCGCCAGAAAAGAGCTGTTTTGGTTCAGAGTATCTGCATATAGATATTTTTCGTTGACGCAGTCGCCCAATATCCTGTTATCAATACGAGTTTGATCCGACCACAATGAATCGTAATTAAGGCTTCGATTACCGGGCAGGAGAAAGGCGGTCCTCCGGTATTTGGCAAACAGCCCCTTTTCCAGGCTAATGCTCTTATTTTCTTGATGCAGGCTGCTCTTTGACTCCTCTTTGTAGTAACCGCTTCCATGCTCCCGACTGGAAATACTGGTGCCGGGCGAGCCTAGAATAGTGACGGTCGAATTGTTTATTACTTTATATAAATATTTCTCATGATTTCCGAATATGTTATAATAGTATCCTGATATTCTTACTCTGTTTATGAGAGCTTCTTTCTTTTCCTCCGTGGAAAATCCTTTCCGAACATAGGCGTAGCCATTGCCTTGTACCAGAGAGGTCTCATAAAAACTCGCATTCGCTTTCTTTGGGATCTGGACTACTATTTGGATGCTTCTCGATTCATTTTCGCCTAGAGTTCCAACTCTCCATGTCAGATTATTTCCGCTCATATTACTGGGAGGAGGAGACACACTGATGAGAATCACCTTAGGAAGAAGGTCGGTGACATTCACAAAATAGGCAGGACGGCTTTCAGTATTTCCGTAATTAATAGTATAAGTTATGTTATCTTCCCGGTTGTAGGCGCTCTTATCTGCCGTCTTCCGGATCCAGAGGGAGTGAACTATATCAGTCTCTAATGTCGCATTTTTTCCGGCAAACTCCGTGGAATTTATTCTATAAGTATTGGTGATTTTAGAGACATCCTTTGGGATAGTACTATTTGCCATCACCTTTATGGTTATTGTGCCCTTCTCGCTCGAGTTTAAATATCTACGATACCACCAGAGATGGTTTCCAGATCTGCCGTTAGGCGGGTCCAGAGTCGGATTGGCCGAGATATAAACGACATTTGGGTCCAGCCAATCGTGAATCGTCACATTGGTCTGGTTTACAGAGCCCTCATTTCGATACTTTATGGTATAGGTCAGGAACCTGCCGGGCGGCACGAAATCTGAGGAAGCGATCTTGGTGATATTCAATTCGCCGCGAATTACGCCCGTCTCTAGCATCTCGGTTTTTCCGGCAAACTGAAGGGAATTTATTCTATATTTATTTGTGATTTTAGAAGCACCCGCAGGAAGAGCATTCTTTACAGTCACCGTTATGGTTATTGTACCCCCCTCACCCGGATTCAAATCTCCCAGGCGCCACAAGAGATCTCTTTGGGAGCTGCCGTTGACCAGATCGACGTATGGGTCCAGCCAATCATGAATCGTCACATTGGTCTGCTTTATAGAACCATTATTTCGATACATTATAAAATAGGTCAGGTTCCTGCCGGGCTGCACTGGATCTTTAGAAGCGATCTTGGTAATATTCAAATCGTTGCTCCCCAGAATGGTATTGATGATACTAATTGCTGAGGAGTTTTCCAGAGCAGTCAACTCTACCTGATTGGTAATTTCCGATCCCGGCAAGGCAAGGGCACTTACCCGGGTCTGGATTTGTATCCTGCCCGACTCTCCCATCTTGAGGTCTCCCAGACTCCATTGATCTGCGGTCCGGGTATCGGGTGCAGGGTCCGACGTGAGAACGGTGATGCTCTTGTTGTAAGTCTCCTTGATCACAACATCATGGGCATCTGCACCACCAATATTTTCATAAACGATGGAATAGTTCAGGAGACCGCCAGGGCTTACCGGTTCCGGCTCTGCGGTCTTGGTCACCCGTAAAATGGGCATGGGCCGGAAGACCTCCAAAGTGAATGTATCCAAATCGGATACCTCTTTTCCGTCTCTGGTTTTAGCCGTCACTGTGGCCTTATTCTTGAGCAAATATCTCTCTATGTAGGGCTGATATCCCGGAGTTCTTCTATACTCCTTGCTCAAAATATTTCCCCGGCTGTCTACAATCAGTATCAGTGTATCTCCTGATTTATAATCGACAACATTAACAGTATTATATCCCTTAGATGGATAATCATACTCTATTTTTAGGTACTCTTTGGTTCCGGGAGGGGGATAGTAGAGTTCTTCCGAGAGTATCTTGCCAAATGCCGCATAATGCACAGTTAGCACGGCACCAGAGATGGGATCCAGGTAGATGGTCCTATTCAAATTGCCAATAGAGTCAATCATTTTGCTGAAGGATTCGCTCGTCACTTCATTGCTGTAGTTGTAATAGGTATAGTTTAATCCTCCTCGGATTTCATGACTTGTGACCAGACCGGCTGTCCGCATATCGAATTGGCCTGCAAATCGACGCAGGTTCTCCATTACAATCTCCAGGCGAACCTTCTTTTCCATCAGCTTTTGTATGGTCTCTGACAACTGCGTGGAACCTTTCTTGCTTTGCATGATGCGAAGCTGGGGATAATCGGATGGATCTGAAATCTGACAATAGTATTCATACCACCATGATTCTCCCGGATCAAGCACCCCATTTCCATCATCACCTGATTTATAAATCGGCAGGCAATCCGGTCCCCAGTTCTGCTGGTCGGTTAGATTCAAGTCCAATAGAGGCAGATTTCCGGAATTTTTTATATTATATGTGTATAATACATGGTCCCTTATTCTGACGGGAGCCGTGAACAAGCAATCTTTTTTCAAGACTATCTTGGCCATCGATTTAGGGACCACGCGAAGATTATAAGTGTCATTATAATATTTGCAGCAACCATAGAAGTTGGTTATATTTAGCGATATGACCACGCTCTTTGGCGAATCGACTACAGGTGCAGTCCATCGAAACAATTTTTCAGTAGAGACCATTGGGCTTCCATCAGACGCACTCCACTGGAAAGATACATCGTCTTGAGATACGTTACTGGCAGCAAAGTTGAAAATGCTCCCGGACTGCACCTCTCTTTCCACGACGGCCACAGCGGAAGTGATGCTAAAAAATGCTAAAATCATCACAGCGCTCGCTAGGATTACAAATACCTTCTTTCGGGGGCACGAACACACAGAACGCCTAAATAAATCAGAACACATTCTCAATCAATCTCATACTACCCAGCTAATAATCGCCATCGGCTCAGGGATAACGGTTATGTTCATGTCGCAGGCAGCACGCTGCTCCAAACTGTTCCCTGTTTTTGCACCCGTCACATAAACCTGCAGATCATGCAGGCCCGGCCCAAAATTCTGCCAGCTAATATCTATGCCCACTCCTTCATCTGACTCGTGTGACTCTCCTCGGAACCCACTCTCGTCGATCTTTATTCCGTCCAAATACCATTGAACTGATCCCGGAATAAAACTGGTCAAAGTGACTTTGTAGGTCTCGGTCTTGCTCAGACATGCGTAATCCTGCCCGACAATAGTGCAAGGACAGACACTAACTACGATCTGCTGGCTGAAAAAAGCCTCCTTGCCGGATCGATCTCTTGCCAGCAATCCCACTGTGTAGTTTCCGAGACTATTGTAAGTGTGAGTCGGATTCTTCGCCGCGCTATGAAATCCGTCGCCAAAATCCCAATCATAGGCATACGGCCCGGCACCTCCGGTCGTCTGGTCTACGAATTTAACATCACCAGAGCATTCCTGAAGATACTGGGCATAGAAGGCAGAAAGAGGCATCTCTGCCGAAAACTCAGCTTCAGGTCCTCCGTAGCACTTTGTATTGCGATTGCTGCACTTGCGATTGGCCTGGCCACAGCTTGTGCCTTTGGCCGTCTCCCAACTCAGCACAAGCCTTTTGAGCTGAACCTCTTCGCCTCTCGACCAGATCAGATTATAGAGGGGATAGTCTCTGGTAGACTTTGCTTCTATTTCCTCCAGGACGCAAAGGCCGTCATCATAAAAAGATTGGCTTAATGTGCCATTGAGATACAGATCGGCCAGCAGGATGGCTGCATATCGAGGCGTATTGGCGTTATTATGAAATGTGGCCCAGAGATAACAGGATTGCCTTTCGCCAGGCACCGCAGAAAAAAGATCATCTCCCCTATCATCGCCCAGCCACAGCCGGGATACGGTTACATCATTGGCCCGGCACTGGAATTTGCAGTCCGGCCAGTCCGCTGAGTAGGCAGACTGCATGATGAGTGCAAGAAGGATGAGACTAAGGATGCTGGCCCAAATCATAGTCATAATCCATTTTTGCAGGATGCGAATCATTCTCCTTTTTTTCTCTATGTTTGCATATATTCGTATATATTTCTATTTAGTTCTTCATTTATAATGTATTTAGTATTTAATACAACATGATTAAAATTAAGAGAAATAAATTGGGTAATTATTAGATAAAAAATTTAGGCACCTGGGCCGGAGCGGCTCAGGTGCTAAACCACATCATCCGTTATTTAGCTCTCCTCCTCCATGGATATGTCTGCAGAAGGCTCCGGTATGACCTTTACGTCCATGCTGCATTCGCTGCGAGACCAGGCCATTTCTTTGTAATCCCTCTTTACCTGCACCCTGAGCTTGTGGTCTCCCATCTCAAATTTGCTTCCGGAGATGGTAATGCTCTTGCCGGAGCCCAGAGATGTATCGTCCATAAACCAGTCATAGCTCTGCTTGAACTGGGTCTCCTCTTTTGCAGTGTAGCTGTAGGTCTCCTCCTTATTCTTACAGAGGGCAGAAGGCCCATCCAATCCGCAACCCGCCTGGGAGCAGCCGCCGGAATTTTTATTGGCTTCGGCAATCTTGCCGTCCAGATGCCAGACTAAAGCATCGCCCTTG
>JALNZQ010000084.1 GCA_023229165.1 Methanothrix sp. | reverse complement strand
ACGAAAGATGGTGAGTATGATCTTGAGGCCGTCGCGGAAGGGATGCAGCTTGGTCTTGGTGCCGGCCGGCCGGGGCTTGTAGGTTATGGGCACCTCGACGATGCGCAGGCCCTTTTTCACGCTCTCAATGGTTATCTCCGACTCGATCTCAAAGCCCGGCGTAGAAAGGTCCAGGCGGCGAACGCCTTCTCTAGTGAATGCCCGGTAGCCTGAGAGAATGTCGGTCAAGTGAACGCGATAAATGGTGGCGAAGAAGAGGTTGATCATCTTGTTGCCGAACATGTTCAGCCCCTTTAGGGCTCCACCCTGCACATTGCCCAGCCGATTGCCCACGACGTGGTCTGCCTTTCCCTCCAAAACCGGCCCCAAGACGCTTGCGGCGTCGGCAGGAAGGTAGGTGCCGTCCCCGTCGATGAGAAGGATAAACTCTTCTTCAATCTCTGCAAAGACCTCTTTTAGAGCCTGACCCTTACCCGAGCCGGACTGGATAAAGATGCGCGCACCGGCTCCTCTGGCTTTGGCAATGGTAGCGTCGCTGCTGTGGCCGTCCGCCACCAGGATGTTTTCGAAGCCCAAGGCTTTGAATTCCCGGATGACGGGCTCGATGGACTCCTCTTCATTGAGAGTGGGAATGAGAACGCAGACGTCTTTGTAGCTCACGCGAAGATCAGCTCTGTACAATGGTTATCCGGTGATAGGCTGAGGCGGATTAAATAGGTTGCTTTGCCTAAAAAGTTGTTCATGCCTTCATGGCCTGACATATGATCTTCTCATAGCGCTCTTCCAGGCGAGCCATATCATCTCCAGCAGTCTCGATGTAAAGCCTTAAGATGGGCTCAGTATTGCTGGGCCGGATAAGAACGCTGTAGCTGTCGGTGGTGATCTTCAGTCCGTCCAATGTGTCCGGTTCCATTCTGGCGAGAGCATCCTTCAGCCGCAGCATTACTCCAGCCGGGTCCTCATTGAGATGGATGCTGATCTGCTTGTAGGGATAGTCGGGTATCTCATCCGCGAGAACGGAGAGCTTCTCACCCTTTGAGATGATCTCGGCAATGACCAGGCTCATGGCGAATGGATCATCCGAGTACTGGAACTCGGGTAGGAAGAAGTGGCCGCTGCGCTCAACACCCAATACAGCACCCTCATTCTTCACCCGATTGGCTACAAATACATCGCCTACCCTCTCCCGTACTACCCTGATGCCGTCTTTTTGCAGTTCACGCTCCAGCATCATGGAGCAGTCAAATCCGGAGATGACCAGATCGCCGCGTTTGTACCTTCTCCGGGCGATGATGATGGCCACTTTCTCCGGCGGCAGGACACGACCCAGGTCGTCGATTATGATCCCACGGTCGGCATCAGGATCAAATCCCACCCCAAAATCCGCCTGATTTTTCCGTACCTCTTGGCAGGCGGGCTGCAGGGACTCTTCGTTAGGAGCCGGGCCGCGACCGGGAAATAGGCCGTCCATGATGCCGTTAAGCACTGAGCAGTCCAGGCCAAGATTGCGGTAAGATGAAGCCATAGTGCAAGCAGAGCCGTTGCCCATGTCAAGAACTGTCTTGAGCGGGCGCTCTAAGTGCAGCTTCTCTGCCACATAACGGCGGTACTCGTCGATAGCCTCCGCAGAAGGACGATCCTCTACTCTTCCCTTTCCAAAGAGAAAGCCGCCTTCATAGTAGAATTTCATGATGGACGACTCCTGGTAGAGCAGGCCGTAGCCATCGCCTGTTCTAAACCGCACGCCATTGTACTCAGGAGGGTTATGGGATGCTGAAATATAGGCCGCGGCTTTCAGGCCCATTTTACAGGTGATGTAGCTTAGAACGGCAATGGGAATTATGCCGTAGCTGTGCACATGGCAGCCTGTAGTCAGAACTCCTTCCAAGAAGGCTTTCTCCAGAGACGGGCCGCTGATTCGCGTATCCCTGCCCAAAGACACACTGCCGCCATCGGCAAAAGATCCGAAAGAAACACCCACGCGCCGGGCCAGATCCTCTGTGAGATCGGTGCCATAGACACCTCGAACATCATAAGCTCTAAAGACGGTCACGAGACTACCTGTTGACCCAAGCATTTAAATTATTTTCTGCGAGGCGACATTGTCTTGCAGAGTAGCGAAAGAAATTGCTGCAAAAGTACAACAGCGCCAGGGAATTGGGCAAAAATTTATCAGTTGCGCCTGCGATAATTAAGAGAGAAAAAAATCAGAGCTGCAATTTCTCCTCTAAAAAGCGTTTGGGGGATGTATATTATGATATTTATAAATAGAAAAATTTCGATACATACTATTCTGGCATCACTTGCCTTCGCAATCCTTTTCGTAACAGCAGTCCAGGCAGGAGAGATGGATATGAAGAGTCTTGTTGTTAAGTTAGGTTTTGATAGGGTTCCCGATGAATATACCTGTCAGGGAATGGATGTATCGCCAAGGATCGAGATTCAAGGGGTCAATGCCGCATCTCTGGCCGTGATTGTTGACGACCCGGACGCGCCTTCTGCCGTCTTTACCCACTGGATTATTTGGAATATCCCGCCGATGGATATCATTCCCAGGGCCATCGCCAAGAATGCCACCATCAAAGAGCCCTTCATTGCAGTGCAAGGTACGAACGACTTTGGCGAGATCGGATATGCCGGCCCCTGTCCGCCTTCCGGAAAGCCGCACAGATATTTCTTCCGTGTTTTTGGTCTGGACAGGATGCTGGACCTGCCGGCAGGATCCTACGTAGCAGATCTAAAGAAGGCAATGCAAGGCCATGTGCTGCAGAAGGCAGAAGCAGTGGCAACCTACGGCAGGTGATATTTTCTAAAGCGTTTTAAGCAGAAAAATTTTGGCGGCTCTGACAAAAAGAGATGTGTCCCTTTGCACAAGAACCCATGCAACGGGACACTATCCGAATTAAGGCTGATTTATGGGGGTTGCGCCCTTTACCAGCCCTGTTATCAATGAGAATCCGACACCATTAGCTCCCGGATTTATTGGCTTTACCTCGATGCCCCAATTTCCCTTAGCAGCATTTCTCAGGAAGTAGTAATCGTAGTTCGAGCCCAAGAGGTGCACTACATTCCGGTTATCGCCCTGGACAGGAAGAGTGCTTCCGTCTGGCTGGATCAAAGTCAAAGTGAAGCTTGTATCCTTCCAGGAAAGACCTATCATCTCGGCTCGCTCTGATATCGACAATCCGGTTTGGTATCCTGAAATGGCCTGATCTTCCAAGCCCAGGGATCTTACAAACTTCAGGGGTGATGCACCGGGATATGCTATGCCGTTCTCCACCTTTAACGTATTAAGGCTCGTAACCGACTTGGACCAGGGCAAAGTTATGGCCGTCCCGGCTGGAATTGTGTAGGATTGGGCGGATGTAAGGGTACTGGCAGGTGCGACATAGGGCTTATAATATAGGTAATATGGATACCATGCATTTCCCTGTCCGCAAACCACATACGAATGCATGCAGCCCCGGGCCCGATCACAATAGTCTATGGTGCAGGGATTGCCGTCGTTGCAGTTCTTGGACGTATGCACGCATTTTCCATTAACACAGGTGTCAATGGTGCAGGCGTTTTTGTCATCGCAATTCTTGAGCGTATTCACGCACACTTTGCCATTGAAAGAGTCTATGGTACAGTTTTTGCCGTCGTCGCAATTTAATGTTGTATTGTAGCATACTCCACCAAAGCAGTAATCGTTGGTGCTGGGATTTCCATCATCGCAAACCTTCGGTTTATGCTCGCATCTTGTCCCGTTGAGAGTATCCACAGTGCAGGGATCATGATCATCGCAGCCCGAAGGATGGCCTGCCTTGATCGTCTCGTTTGAGGATAGGACAGTGCTGTTGTTTGAAGATGGAGCATTGCTGTTATTTTCCCTTATGATGCTGTTGCTATCCATAGGCACATAAGTGCAAGCGCCATCTTTGCAGGAATCGATGGTGCTGTCATTTCCGTCATCGCAATTCATTAGTGCGTAAACGCAGCCTGTGTCATTGTAGGCATCCGTTGTGCAAGGATTTCCGTCATCGCAAATAGGCTGCGCCTTTAACTCTTCTATTGCGCTCTGAGATTCATTGATAGTGGTATTCTCATCGGCGGTCTTATTTTGTGTTGCAGGTAGTACGGGGCTTAGAAATTCCACGGAATAGCTTTCTCCGATCAGAGGCGTATGGACACAACCGGATGAGCCGCAGACGTCTGTCGTACTGGCGTTTCCGTCATCGCAATTCACATAATCATGGACGCAGCCGTTAGCTCCGTAAGAATCTATCGTACACGGACTGTTATCATCACAGCTTGTAGATATATTTGCAGCTTCCTTTTCAGGTAGTACAGGGCTTAGAAATTCCACGGAACCGCATCTGCTGCTTTCTCCGAGCACGGGCGTATGGACACAACCGGATGAGCCGCAGAGGTCTGTCGTGCTCGCATTTCCGTCATCGCAATTAACGGGATCATGAACGCAGCCGTTAGCTCCGTAAGAATCTTTGGTACACGGGTTATTATCATCACAGCTTGCAGGTATATTGACAGCTTCCTTTAATACCGAAGGCTCTTGCTGGCTTTGTATTGAACTTCCAGTCCTTCCAGCCGTGCTGATATCAGCAACTTTTCCAAACAGCGCCCCTGCAGAGGAATTTGCACCCTCGCAGCTCTGGGGCGTATGCTGACAATTCATTCCGTCGCACAGGTCCATGGTACAGGGATTATTATCATCACAATCTCCGCACTGGGCTGAAGCGCAGCTTGTTAATAATAAAGCACTGAAAATAAATTTAATAAAAGACACGCAACGCTTATCTCGTCTCATTTCTTTATACACACATTTCACTCCCACTAAATTAAAGAGTTCTTTTTATATCTAATTTTCGCTCTTTAGAAGCTCATTTTTGATGATATCAATGGAAAGAGCTCAATGTAGTCTGCCGGCTTTTAAGCTGCTCCTTAAGCAGGTCGCTTTGCATGATGAATTTCTTTAACGGCAGTTGCAGCTTGCTGCAAATATACCACAAAGCGCTCTTCATGTCCTCGAAGGGCAAAGCCGTCTCTTGCATGGCATTTCTCACATTCTCCCTCACGTTAAAGACACCTAACGGCACATATCCGGAATAAGCCTCTCGCAATATGATCGCACCGGCCTGTTTTTTCTCGCGTGCCAGAGCCTCCAAGACAGCCATCTTGCAGGAATAATAGCATCCACCCACCCGGGAATAGCCTTTCTTGCCCCCATTTTTCTCATAGTCGGAGAATATCAGCTCTTCATTGCTCAGGATGTGCAGGAAGGCCTCCATCCACTCATACTGCCAAACGGTTGGCAGGAGAAGGACTGCATAATAATTGTTGAGACTGGAAAACTCCCTCACCTGGCAGCAATCGATGGGGTCATACTCCCTGACCTCTCGCAAGAGTCGGTTGGCCAGGGTACTGTCGCAGGCGGTGATGGACCAGCGCGTGGGAACCAGGCGACGTCTCTTCCGGGTGCCCATGGTTCCTATGGAAAATGCCTTCTGAATGCTGGAGAAAGGCATGCCCTTCTGGTGCAGATCAACAACCGCGTCCGCTGCCAGCAGATCACCGTCGTAATACACCTTCTCTAAATTCTGATCCCATCTGGAATTGCAAATTTCCAGCCTGTCCAGAGGCGCACTTGGGCCGAAGGGAGTATGCTCATCACTAAAGGACATGCCTTTTGGAGCTTGGGAAAACTGCGCTTCGCTCTCAATGGAGGAAGCGGAGAGGGATATATCCCGCAGTTTATCTATGTAGTGATCTTGCAGCTGTGTAACTCTGACGGATCTTTTGCCTCTGATCAGGTTCAGCCGGTATCTTATGATCTCCTCCTGGGTCTTCTTTTCCGGTATCCACGACTCGGGCCTGTCCATGATGATGGTGTCTCCGTGCAGAGGTGCGATCATGGGACCGGCGTAAACCTTCGGGTAGTTCCAGCTCCCAATGAAGACGGAAGGGGGAGTGCTGCCATCAAGCCTTGTGCCCACTTCCTGCGAAGGGATATACATATGGGCCGTCAATTTTTTTAAATAGGCTTCCTTGCCTTTGATCACAATTGAAACGATCAGACAAATTCAAATAAAAGCATAACCCACGCGGGGCGAAAGTGTTTTCCCGGCATTTCTCTCCAGGCCGGCACGGGAACATATTTACATTCAAAAGGCCAATAATTTGCCGAGGTGTCCTCAGATGAAATGGACTGTGATAATAATAGCATTAATGATGCTGCTATGTACCAATGCATTTGGACAGATGAACCCATATTCGACCACCGCAACGGGCGGCGCACCCACACCCAGCACACCCAGCAGCGCAGAATCACTGGGCCTGCAAGTGCCAACGGACGTCACCACATCCCAGCAGGCCCCAAGCGCACAGGAGAAGACGCAAACTCTGATGAGCGCGAGCCAGGATGCCGCCTATGCCTCCGCGCCTGTGGGATCAAAGGCCACCGCGACCAATCCGGTCTACAATAAAATGATAGTTCCACCCGGAAGCTCTGCGTTCAATAGCCTTTATATCTCCTATGCACCGCGAACCATAGCAAGCTGCAATCTTTATGCCAACCTGGCCTTATGGATGAAGACCTCGGGAAATGGCAATATCTGGTTTTATGAGTGGTACCCGAGCGGCATGCTCGATACTAATTATGCAGGATTTGTCAATTACCCGGGCTGGTACAAGAGATGGTTCTTTGCCGATACTCCGGGCTGGCACATCCTCCAGTATTATTGCAGCGGCTGGAGCAACTATGCCTACATTTACGTCTCCGGCCCCAGCAGTTACTGGGTCAATCCAAACCCGAGCCCCGATTCAATGCCGTATCCGTATCCCTACTGGGACAGCCCTATAACCTACACATATCCTCCCACCGGCCACACTTACTACTCCTATCAATGGACTTCAACCACACCATTGGATAATTGATCATGGGGAGTAAGATCAACCGATAACTGAGAAAATCGGCACCAGCATAAACCCGTGGTTACCGTCCCCTGCTGGGCAGGGGATAAGGATCTTTTTTCTTGCTGGCCTTGCACTGATCTCGAAAATTCCCACCACTAAAATCAACGGAACAAACAAATTTCCAGTCTAATTGTCATCCCTTATCAGATAAAGCCCTTAGCTCTCATTGGACTTTGAAGGCTGCTCTTTGTCAGATACCCAATTCGTCGCCCGCGGGCCGGACCGTGCGGGGTTGCTGCCCGGTCATCAAGAGGGTTGATTGCCAGGCAAGTGCTCGCTGAATGAGGTGGGAGGTCCGGTCGGACCTGATTCCCGGAAGAGCCGGGACGGAGTAAACAGCTTTTCGGGCGCTGTATTTTGGTGACGGCTGCATTTCGTTATTACTATTGCATCTTGCCGGGAAAAGGTCCATCCCACCCCAGCTTGTTGAGACGCCCTGTTAGATCGTGCCATGAAACTGGTACGAATTTAGTCTGCAACGGCCATCGGCTCCTTCGAGACCTGTATCATATGACCTTCGAGAGGCGGGACCGGGTAGCCCCACGCCAGGTGCGCTGCTATCCAATCTTCGAGGGCATCTATGAGGTTCTTTCTGCATTCCTCAAGAGTTTTGCCCGTTGTCCAAAGTCCTTGAAGCTCTGGAACCTCGCCGTAAAATGGCTCCGGGTCATCGATGATCTCGTAAGTCGCCTTATCCATTGCAGCCTGAATGTACTCAGCAAACATCAAAGAAATATAATCGTTGATGTGATATAGACTTTTTCTTCACATGGTGCAGACCGCCGCCCCATGGGCCAGGCCTTGCGGGGCTGCGGTGCCGATAGCCAGCCGGGTCCGACTGCGCGCACGCGCTCGGGGGGGGCGGGAGGCCGGGCAGGCCTGAGGGTTCATATTAGTATTTTTGCCATTTTTAATTTTATCTCTGGAAGCTCATTTTTCAGGGCATCGTCCACGATCTCCCAATCAACTCCGAAGTAGTGATGAACCAGCTTGTTTCTCATGCCGATCATCTGTCTCCATGGAATCTCTGGGTGCGCCGTTTTTAAATCATCCGAGATATTCCTGGATGCCTCTCCAATGATCTCCAGAGACTTCACGCAGGCTCTGCGGAGAACTTCATCTGCCATCAACGTCTCTATGCCAACGACAGCGCAATACTTTGCAATGAAATCCATCTCTTCAAGGATGTATCCCAGTAGCTCTACATCTTTATTCAGACCAGATCAAATCCTTCTCCACGTAAGGCCGGATGCGCGGGTGAAGTCCTTTTACGGTGACCAGATCCACCTTTCTTTGCAAGAGATCCTCCAGGTAGAATGAAAGGTTCATGAAGTTTTTAAATGTGGGCTTCTCGAACTCCACCAGTATGTCAATATCGCTGGAATCCTTCTGCTCACCACGGGCGAATGATCCGAAGATGCCGATCCGCCGGACGCTGAATCGAGTCTTGATATCGTCGGCGTGGCTTTTGATAATGTCGAGGATCTCCATATTCTATCCTGTCAAATAGAGGTGTTGCATCCCTAAAAACGTTGCCCCTTTTGGTGCAAATGGTGTTTGCATCCGATCTGAGCAGTTCTTTCGTGGCTTGCCGACCGTGCCGGGCCGTCAGGGATTGCGGTACTGTCGTCAGGACGGGCAGGAGGCCGGTCGGGCCTGGTATCTGGTTGAAATGAATCCCGGATGAGGCCTGTCTCTATTTTGGGCGGGCTCAATGAGAAGATGGCAAATTAGTAAACTTCGTGGTGCGTGCCAACTGCTTCAAGCAGGATGATCTCTTCTTGGGTCTTGGAATCTCGCACGAACTCAAATACGATGCGGTATTCGAAGTCGACTGTACAAGCCCAAGAACCTGCCAGGTCCCCTTTCAATTTGTGAGTATGAAGAGAGGAATGAAGTGCATCGGTAGCGAGAAGTTTCAGTGCATGTTCAATTCTTGGTTGCAGATCAGGCCTGCGTCGTATCGAGTGCTTGAAAGACCTTTTGAATCCAGGGGTCCAGACGAGAGTGTTCAATCTAACAGATCCTTCATCAGGTCTTCAAATGTGCCCCGTTTAACCTCGCCTCTTTTAAACGCACCTCTAGCTTCTTGGACTTCAGCCACCAGCTCGGCCCGGCGCTTCTCTATGATGCGCTTGTTAATCAGCTCCACCAGCATGGACTGATCATCCAGAGGCATGGACTCCACAGCTTCGATTAGATCCTGAAAGCTTAATGAATTCACTGCACCGCTCATTAAAATGCACCTTTTTAGGATTCTAGATTGCTGTTTAAGGAATTTAACCTTTGGGTCCTGTTGTCCAATTCAACATCCATTGCTGCCATCCTTGCCTCGGGCACTCGTTCCAGGCCTGCCGCATGTGGGCCCTGCCTGGGCGAATGGGGATTGCCTGACGAGGACCAGGGGGCCAGTCGGGCCTGATGCCTGGAAGAGCCGGGCCGAAGTAAACAGCTTTTCAGGCGCTGTATTTTGGTGATGGCGGCGTTTCGTTACTACTATCAGCAGATAATCATATCAGGCAACGACGGACCAAAATCCATACCTGGATAAGCTCTTCATCGTAAAATGCCATTTCGCCTTTTGCAGCATATTTTTCGATATTCAAGAGAGCTTCGAGGATATCCAAAAGCCATGCTCGATCATCCCTCAAAGGGCCACCGCCTCATTGAGCACACGGTCTCGGACACGCTCTCGCAAACCGCGATCGCACACCACATCTACCTTGACGCCCAGGAACTCCTCAAGCTCATGTATCAGGGCTACATGTCCCAGCAGAGTTGTATCTCTCTTGAACTCGACTAGCAGATCTATGTCGCTTTGAGAGTCGGCCTCTCCTCTGGCTACAGAGCCGAAGACGCGCACATTATGGGCACCATGCTTGGCAGCAATCTGAAGGATATCGTTCCGCTTTAATTTCCCATGGAAAACCACGTAAATCAAAATCAGGAGACGATCTATTCACCTCCCCCAGATGGCCTTTTTTTGCCGACTTTTGTCATAGAAATGGCTCCAAGCTCACGCA
>JALNZQ010000083.1 GCA_023229165.1 Methanothrix sp. | reverse complement strand
GGCCAGCTCCGGGCCCACGCCGGGATAGTCCAGGCCTGCCGCCACGGAATAGGATTCCAGAATCTGGCCGTAGGGATCTTGCAGGATCTTGGTAAGAGCGCCGTGCAAAACGCCGTCTGTACCCAGGCCCAGGCTGGCTCCATGGTCAGCTGTTTTATCCGTCCTGCCGGGACCGCGCCCGCCCGCCTCTACAGCCAGGAGGCGCACCTCTTCGTCCTGCAAAAATGGAGCGAATATGCCCATGGCATTGCTGCCTCCTCCCACGCAGGCAGTGATGCTGTCGGGAAGACGCCCCTCCGCCTGCAGGATTTGCTGGCGGGCCTCTTTGCCTATGACGCTCTGAAAGTCGCGCACCATACTGGGAAAAGGATGTGCGCCCGCAGCCGTGCCCAAAAGATAATGGGTGTGATCAAAACTGGAGGCCCAGTCCCGCATGGCCTCGTTGATGGCGTCTTTAAGGGTCCGAGAGCCGCTGCGTACGGGTATGACCTCGGCCCCCATAAGACGCATGCGGTAGACATTCATCTTCTGCCGCTCTATGTCCACCTCGCCCATGTAGACCTGGGTCTCAAATCCCAGATTGGCTCCCACTATGGCCGTGGCCACGCCATGCTGGCCGGCACCCGTCTCAGCGATGAGCCGGGTCTTGCCCATCTTTTTTGCCACCAGCGCCTGGCCCAGTGTATTGTTGAGCTTGTGCGCCCCTCCGTGCACCAGGTCCTCTCTCTTCAGGTAGACCTTGCGGCCCAGCTTTTGGCTGAGGTTTCGGGCATAGTAGAGGGGGGTCGGCCTTCCTGCAAAGGTTTTTAGAGCCAGGTTCAGCTCCTCTTTGAAATCATCGCTCTTCATCAGGCTCTGGTAAGCTTGCGCCAGCTCCGTCAGGGGCGGCACCAGCGTCTCGGGCACAAAGAGGCCGCCATACCTGCCGAACTTGATTGCTGCTGTATCGGATATCTGATTATGCAAAGGATCACCGGCTTGTATATGCTTTAAATGTACTAACTAATACTATGATGTATGAAAAAGTACACCACTGATTGTATTTAAGCTTAATTGCAGCATAAGGCCGGGCGTCAGCTCAGATCGGGTGGCAGTTCTCCCGTCAAGATCTCTATCCTTTTCTGTGCGCTCTGCAGCCTGGCATTGCAGAGCTTAACCAGCGTCATGCCTTTTTCATAAAGATCCAGGCTCTCCTCCAAAGTCATCTTTCCCTCTTCCAGCACCTCTACAATCTGCTCCAGATTGTCCAACGCTTTTTCCAGGCTGATCTCATCTTTCTTCATCCTAGCACCTCGTTATCATCCCGGCATTCCAAAACCCTGCACAGTAGCCTTCCCTGGCCCAGGATCAGCTCTATCTCTTCACCGGGCCGGGCGTCTTTTGCTTGCAGTATCAGGCCTTTCTGGGTGCGGGCGATGGCATAGCCCCTCTGGAGCGTGGCCCGCGGCCCGACTGACGCCAGCCGTCCTTCGGACAGCTTCAGACGGCTTTTCAGGTTTTGCATCTGACCCGCCTGGGCGCCGTCCAGTCTTTGGCAAAGAATATCCAGTCTCTGGCGAGCGTCCCGCGCCAGAGAGTACATCCTTTTGGCGGAGACATTGTGCTTTAGATATTCCAGGCGCTCCTCTTTTCGTTCCAGGTTCGTCCAGAGTGCACGCATTATTCTGACCCTGGCAGTTCGCAGCCCTTCCTTAATCTCCTCTACATCAGGCACAGCTATCTTTGCCGCAGCAGTAGGAGTCGCTGCTCGCATATCTGCCACATAGTCGGCAATGGTTACATCCGTCTCATGCCCGACTGCGGAGATGACGGGCACGTCGCAGGCGAAGATGGCACGGGCAACAATCTCGGAGTTGAAGCACCACAGATCCTCTGCCGAGCCGCCCCCGCGACAGACTATGATCACATCCGCGCGTCCTTTAAGGGCAAATAGAGCTGAAGCTACACTCACCTCGGCTCCCTCTCCCTGCACCTGGGCCGGGGAGATGATTATTCTGGCCGGGTAGGTGCCAAGGGTTCGCAGAACATCTTGCAGCGCCGCTCCCTGAGGGGATGTGACGATGCCGATTCGCTCCGGATACAAAGGCAGCGCCCGCTTTCTCTCCAGGGCGAATAGCCCCTCTCCTGCCAGCTTCTTTTTGAGCGCCTCCAGTTGCAGGTGCCGGAAACCCAGGCCTTCATCCTGCTTGACTGCGCGAGCTACCAGCTGTACTCTGCCCTGCGGACGATAAACGGCTACATCCCCATAGACCATCACGTTTTTGCCATCAGACAGCTCAAAGTCCAGGGAGAGGGCGCTGCCCTTGAAGAGAACGCAGGAGATCTGGGAGCCCTGGTCCTTGAGAGTGAAATACCTGTGTCCCGACCGGTGATGCAGGTAGTTGGATACCTCGCCTCTTGCCCAGAGGTCGTGCAGGCGGGGATCGCTGTCCAGGCGGTCTGCTATCCTCTGATTCAGGTCGGTGACAGTGAATATCTGAGTCAAGATAATGACGTTTTTATCGGGCCCGATATTTAAGGGCGATTCATGTGCGGGGTGAAACTGATTTTATTCGAATATCCTGCTGCGCGGGTGCGTCGACACATTAGATTAAACTTAGTTGGTCCTAAGACAAGAAAACTTTATATGATAGAATATCTTTGCCATTGCAATGCACATAATGGAGGGTTTTCTTCCCCATCCCTGGTGGGAGATCTGGTTTGCACTCTCACTTCCAATAGTTGCCTTTGGTGTCTACAAAATGAACAAGATGATCAAGGACAGTCGTGAGACTCTGCCCTTGCTTGCCGTGGCGGGAGCCTTCGTCTTCGTCCTCTCTTCCCTGAAGCTGCCCTCCGTCACCGGGAGCTGCTCTCATCCCACGGGTACGGGAATGGGCTCCATTATCTTCGGCCCCTGGATAACATCGGTCCTGGCCATGATCGTCCTGGTCTACCAGGCCGTATTTCTGGCGCACGGTGGCCTGACCACATTGGGGGCAAACACTTTTTCCATGGGCATTGCCGGTCCGGTCATCGGCTACCTGGTCTACAAAGCTGCCACAAAAGTCGGGCTGCATCTCTACCTGACGGTTTTTCTGGCGGCGACTTTGGCCGATTGGGCCACCTATCTCGTCACATCCGTCCAGCTGGCTCTGGCCTTTCCGGCGGCTTCTGGTGGAGTCTTGTCCTCCTTTGAGGCATTTGCCGCCGTCTTTGCCATAACCCAGATTCCTCTGGCCATAGTGGAGGGAATGGTGACTGCATTGATGTTCAAATACATCGTGCAACTGAGGAGCGATGTGCTGGTGAGAATGAACGTGGTTTCCCAAAGCACAATAAAAAAGCTTAAGGAGGCTGTGACATGAAAATAAATCTGGAGCTTTTAACTCTGGGCGTTATCGTGCTCTTCATCGCCGCCTTTGCCTATGTCAGCTCTACCCAAAATCACGAGTGGGGCGGAGCAGATGGTCAGGCCGAAGATGTGATTTCCCATCTTACCGGCGGCACCTACATCCCATGGTTTCAGTCCTTTTATACTCCGCCGAGCGGCGAGATCGAAAGCCTTCTCTTTGCCCTGCAGGCAGCCATCGGCAGCCTCATCATCGGTTACTTTTTAGGCTACTACCGGGCTTTAGCCAAGGTAAAAGCAGATAAATCCGCCCAGGAGCAAGAAGGAAAGTCGGATGCATAACCTTCTCGACGACTACGCCCATGGCAATGCCCTGCGAGAGACCAGTGCCCATCTTAAACTGTTCTTGGGCCTGGGAGCCATCCTCCTTTCTGTATCATCCACTACGCCCATAGCACCTTTATTCGTGGCCATAACCATGAGCCTGGTAACTGTGATTCTGGCCAAGATTCCCGGACGCATCTATTCCCGGCTGCTCCTGGTGCCCCTCTCCTTCGCCTTGCTTAGCGCCGGTGTGGTGGCTTTCATGCACGGCAGCGGGCAGACACTATTTTCCATGCAGCTCTTCGGAATCGATTTGGTCATCAAAGAAGAAGGAGCAAACCTGGCCGCTCTTCTTATCGCCCGGACCTTCGGCGGCATGTGCTCTTTGTATTTCATAGCTTTAACCACGCCGATGATTGAGATATTCGCCGTGCTCAAAACTTTGCGCATACCTTCGGCCGTCATTGAGCTGTCTATGATGATTTATAGATACATATTTGTCTTTTTGGACCAGGCAGCTATGATCCACAGCGCTCAGATGATGCGCCTGGGTGACGCCGGGACAAAAAATTCCCTGAACTCATTTGCATTGCTTTGCAGCGTTCTATTCCTCCGCTCCTGGGAGCAGGGGGAAAGGCTCATCGTGGCCATGGACTCACGCTGTTACGACGGCAAGCTCGATCTCATGGAGCCTGCCGAGGGGGCAAAGCCCAGGGCGGTTTTTGCGGTAGCAATATATTTGGCCGCAGCTACAGCCATCGCTGTTTTAACCAGATGAGGCTACTATGACGACTATCCTTGAAACCAGAGGTCTCAGCTATTCTTATGGAGATGGAACAAAGGCCCTGATGGACGTGAGCATCTCCCTGGAGGCGGGGAAAAAAGTTGCCCTGGTGGGGCCCAATGGAGCCGGCAAGTCCACACTCATGCTCATGTTCAACGGCATACTGCGGCCCAGCGGGGGGTCGGTCCTCTTTCGGGGCCAGCCGATGAGGTACGATGCCGCAAGTTTGCGGTCCATCCGGCGAGCCGTGGGCATGGTCTTCCAGAATTCGGACGACCAGCTCTTCGCGCCTACCGTTTATCAGGATGTGGCCTTCGGCCCCACTAATCTGGGCTACGCTGCGGAGAAGGTGAAGAGGTACGTGGGCTTTGCCCTGCAGTACGTGGGCCTATTTGGATATGAGCGCCGTCCACCGCATCACCTGAGCGGCGGCGAGAAGAAGAGGGTGGCCATTGCCGGCATACTGGCCATGGAGCCGGAGGTGATAATTCTCGATGAGCCCACCTCCAACCTCGATCCCGCCAGCTCTGAAGAGATCATGGAGATGCTCGATGAGCTGAATTTGGGCGGAAAGACATTGATCATCTCCACGCATGATGTGGACCTGGCCTATCGCTGGGCGGATGAGGTCATCCTCATGAAGGACGGAGGAGTGGTGCGCCGGGGCACAGGGCAGGAGGTATTCGGAGATGCCCTGCTGATAAGGGATGCCCGGCTCAAGCTTCCCCTCGTGGTTGACCTATACCAGGAGCTGGCGGGCCGAGGCATTGTCCGGGGATCAAAGCCGCCCAGGAACGTCCTAGAGCTTTGCGATCTCTTGCAGACGAAGGCGCAGGCCGGGGCACGAGGCAAGATCTACATCTGCAATGTAGATGAGGTAGAGGGGGAAGAGATCCGGGCCATGCTCGATAAAATTCCGGCTGGCTTTAAGGGCGCGATGGGCACCAGTGCCAAGGTCATGGCGGAAAGGTGCGGCATCACAATAGACTTTACCTATGGCGTCATCGACAAATGCAT
The DNA here is from genome assembly GCA_023229165.1 of Methanothrix sp. Lineage (GTDB taxonomy): Archaea > Halobacteriota > Methanosarcinia > Methanotrichales > Methanotrichaceae > Methanothrix. Next base: position 4,556 of record JALNZQ010000083.1, on the reverse strand, counting down.
CCTCAAGGCGTTGATCGGCAAGAACTCTATCATCATGACCTCTGGGGGAATGGTAGACCACACTCTGCAGAGGATCAAGGACTACGGCCAGGAGTCCGGGACGAAGATCGAGGCGATCAGGCTTTTGCAGGGATACCGAAAACCTTAAGTAAAACTAACTTGATTAAAGAAAACTACATTGGAATAACGTTATTCCATGCGTCCATTCAGCACCAGAGGCGAAGGGCAACTGGCTGGCAGTCCGACCTTCGCTCTGGATCTCCCCTAAAAATAATCTCATTATAGTTATGATCTAAAAATTTTTAATATTTTTTAAAACTATTACGTACCGTAAGTAATGAGCGGGTAGGGGAGTGGGGGTTAGTAAAAAAGATGTGTGTACCCGCTCTCGTTCAACAACTTTTTGATCGTATAAATACTTTTCTAGGAATAATTTATGACTGTTTTTGCTCATATGTTTTTTGGCGGGCGATCTTTGCCGCATAAGCGCCAGCTACAAAGCCTGCATCAATATTGACCACAGTGAGGACGGAGCAGGACTGCAACATGGAATAAAGGGCCGCCCGGCCGCCTCCTCCCAGACCATAGCCCGTGGAAACCGGCAGTCCTATAACCGGGGCTTCTACCAGTCCGGCCACCACCGCAGGCAGTGTCCCCTCTCGCCCGGCAGCCACCACGAAGGCATCAACATCTGCCATCCTCTCCAGGCAGGGAAAGAGCCTGTGAATGCCTGCCACACCCACGTCGTAATCCGAGATGACGTTGCAGCCCATCTCCTCCGCCACCACGCGTGCCTCCTCAGCGACCGGCATGTCGGCAGTGCCTGCTGCCAGGATGCCCACCCACCCCCTTTTAGCCTGCGGATTCGCCGATCGAATGACCACCGTCCTGGCCCTGGAGTTGTGCTCCAGCACACTGCCCTCGGGCAGATGTGCGCACTGCAGAAGCTCCAGCTGCTCAGCCGAGACGCGGGTGATGATCACACTGCCGGTCGCCTGCAGGTGAGCCAGGGAGATGGCCAAGAGATCTGCTTTATCCTTTCCTTCCGCGAGAATAGCCTCAGGTATGCCGATGCGATCCGCCCGGCAAATGTCGAGCTTTGCAACCTCTCCCACGGCCAGGAAGCGCTGGCGTTTGATGCGGCGCAAGGCCTCTTCCTGGTCTATCTCTCCCCTGCCAAAGCACTCCAGCAGCTCTCTCAGGTTCTCTTGCACAGCCCCTAAAATAGATTGTCAAGCATAAAGGGTTTATCCCCGCATGGAGAAACGGAAAAAGATGCTTGTAAACCTTGATCTTCATATCCATTCCAAGTACTCGATGGCCGTATCCGCAGACATGCAGCTGCCGGAGATTGCCAGAGAGGCGGCGCGTAAAGGTGTGAAGATCATGGCCACGGGAGACTGCCTGCATCCCCAGTGGCTGGATTCCATAAAGAAGCTTCCCGAAGCCGATGGGCTCTTTCTCCTGGGCGATACCCATTTTGTCCTCAGCGTGGAGGTGGAGGATAGCAGCCGCGTGCATCATCTCATATTTTTACCGGATACTGCCAAGGCCGAGCAGCTGCAGGAGGCCTTCGCCCCCTACTCTACGAACCTGTCGGCAGACGGCAGGCCCAGATTGCATTTGAACGGCTCTGAGATTGCCGACCACGTTCTTGAGGCGGGCGGCATGCTGGGGCCGGCCCACGCCTTCACACCCTGGACCGGGATCTTTGCTTACTTTCGCTCTTTAACGGAGTGCTACCAGGAAAAAGCGGAACAGATCAGGTTCATTGAGCTGGGCCTATCTGCAGATACGGATTATGCGGACAGGATTGCCGACCTCTCCACCCGGACATTTCTCTCCAACTCCGATGCCCATTCGCCCCGTTCCAACAAGCTGGCCCGAGAGTTCAACCAGATGGAGCTGGAGAGCCTCAGTTTTGATGACATAATTCTTGCCATAAAAAGGGAAAAAGGCCGCCGTACCAGCCTTAATGTGGGCTTTTATCCAGCGGAGGGCAAGTACAACCGCACCGCCTGCACTCGTTGTTTTCGCCAGTACACTGCGCACCAAAAAGATGAGCTGATGGGCCGATGTCCCGCCTGCGGGGGGCGGATCAAGCTTGGCGTGATGGATCGTGTCTCTCTCCTGGCAGATTATCCTGTGGCCGTGCATCCTGAACACCGGCCGCCATACCAGCACATTATTCCTCTGGCTGAGATCATTGCTCTTGCTCTGGGCCACAAGAGCGCCATGACAGCCGGAGTGCAGAAGCGCTGGAGCGAGCTTACGGCGGAGAGAACGGAGATTGAGGTTTTAATGCAGGTTGATCTTGCAGAGCTGAAGGCCGAGCCGAAAGTTATCGAGGCCATTCGTGCCTTTCGCTCCGGTGAGGTGGAGGTCTTGCCGGGAGGCGGAGGCAAGTACGGGATGGTCAGGCTGGCAGGACTCGCGGTGGCGGAAGGGCAAAAAGATCGGCAGAGGTCGCTCTTCGACTTTTGAGCGGAACGCCGGGACAAGAGAGTCTACAAATTTGATCTATTTTATCACCACCTTTTCGTTTCCTTTTTGGGCGGCGCAATAGTCAATAACTTTAAATACATTAAAAAGATATTTAGTACATGCTTTCTTCTACTGTGGTATACAATGGCGACGAGGTGGTGGCTTTGTAGCATACACCCCATGATTCAATCCTTAATATAATCATTATACTATCAACAAACCCAAGAGGTGTAAGATATGTTTGTCAGTAATTTGGCCCTTAAGAATAGACATAGATCAAAGAGAAAAAGCTATCTTAGCATCGGTTTTGCCGGAGTGTTCCTTTTTGCCGGTATGCTGCTTATGGTATTGATGTCGAACAACAGTGCGGCGATTGCAGGTGATGTATCCGTTGGCAATGTAGTCAACGTATCAGACAACCAGACTCTTATTGCCAATGGTGCAACTCCCGGCGCCGAACTTCACTTCAGAAATAAGAGGGCAACACCAGAGGAGAGGAAAGCCGCAGCCGAGCGTTTTAAAGAGATTTATAACCCGGTTCAGGTCCGGGCTCAAGCCAAAGCTCTTGCTGCGGCTCAGAACGTTTCTGTTGCTCCACCTGCCTTTGCCCTTGATCCCGGCGGCGTGCCACATTATTTCGGCCCATATGCGAACTGGGCCAACAGCCCGCTTCCTAAGGGTGCTGTAACCAGCATTGCAGTTACGGATGGGGGCAGCGGCTACAGCGCGCTCGATGTTACCGTTACTGTTACTGATGCCTACAATGATACTGGCGTTACGCCCGCTAATGCTGTGGCAGTGCTTGGCACAGGCGGCGTTATAACAGGCATCACAGTGAATACAGGCGGCAGCGGATATACGGCCCCAGTTGTCGCGATCACCGGCAATAATACCACTATCGCCAGTGCTACGGCATACATAGGCGGTCCCCTGAACGGCGGCATGAGAAAATTCGTCGATTCTCTGCCCGGTCTGAATGCCTCCGGAAAGAACGACCTGGGACAGTATATACCAGTTGCCGTTCCGGATAAGACAACCTATCCAGGATGCGATTACTATGAGATCGCAGTCGTGCAGTACTCAGAGAAGATGCATAAAGACCTCCCCAACACAACTCTGCGAGGATATGTGCAGCTTCAGACTCCCCAGAATAACGCCACCAGTCGGCACATCCCACTGAAATACCCCAACGGCACCGCAATAAAGAACGCATCAACAGGCTCGCCTGTGTTTGCGCATAATGAGACACACTACATGGGGCCGATGATTGTAGCAGAGAGAGGCGTTCCTGTTCGCGTGAAGTTCCATAATTACCTTCCAACAGACGTCGATGGCGACCTTTTCATTCCCGTTGACCACACCGTCATGGGATCAGGAATGGGCCCAATGGGCATGATGGCAAGCCCTATGAACTACAGTGAGAATCGCGCTGCCGTTCATCTTCATGGCGGCGATACCGTGTGGATCAGTGACGGAACACCGCACCAGTGGACTACACCAGCCGGAGAGCACACATCCTACCCGGAAGGTGTCAGTGTGAGGAATGTCCCAGACATGGACGGTGGAAATGAGCCGCAAGGGACGCTGACTTTCTACTATACCAACAATATGAGTGCCAGGCTGATGTTCTACCATGACCATGCCTACGGCATCACCCGCCTCAATGTCTATTCGGGAATGGCGGCTGGTTACCTGATCACTGACAAAGTAGAACAGGACCTTATCGCCGGCACCAATGTTACAGGTGTCAATCCTACCAAAGCCAAGGTTTTTCCCGATATCGGGATTCCACTGGTCATCCAGGATCGAACCTTCGTTGATAATACTACCATAGCCGCGCAGGATCCCACCTGGAACTGGGGGACTGGACCAAGAGTTGCCGGGAAGATAACAAACGCCATGACCGGTGACCTCTGGATGCCCCATGTCTACATGACGAACCAAAACCCCTGGGACATTACCGGAACCAATGCCTTTGGCCGGTGGATGTATTCGCCCTGGTTCTGGCCGCCTGCCACGCCAACCAAGAGGGGGCTGATTCCTAACCCCTATAACAATACCGCACCCTGGGA
>JALNZQ010000082.1 GCA_023229165.1 Methanothrix sp. | reverse complement strand
CATCCATATCTGTGCTCTGGTGGGCAAAGGCGCCTTGCCCCTCATCCGCATAAAGGCTCAGCGAGCTGGACAGCATGCCATAGTCCACGCTTGCCTCTTGACCTGCAGTCGCATCGTCCTGCCTGCTTTGCAGATTGAGACTCAGGATACCTGCTCCTGTCACATCCTGACTGATACTGGCCGCCTGCCCTGAGGCAGAAGAGGATGTAGAGATAAAGAGCGTTCCCTGGCTGAGAACGTCACTGGTCAGAGCATAACTACTTCCGAATAGTGACTGCGCCAATCTGTTTTTTCCCCCTCCTTCCGCTTGCAGGTAGGATGAGATTTTGCCGGAGGCTAGGTTTATGTCTTGTTTCAGCCACGTTGATTTATCTAGATTTAAGCTCTGATAAGAAGTGGACGTTTCAGCACCATTTGATGAGCAGACGTTTACAGTAATTCCCATTGCAGTCGTTACCGCGATGCATATAGTTAAAACGCATACAAATGCAGATCGTGCGATATTTATCTTCATAGAGAAACCTCGCTATATCATTGATAATAAGTATTAGGCGTAATAAGTATCTTTTACAATATGATTCTGTTGTTATAAGTATAATAAGTTGTCGCGGCACACCATAACTAAATATTACTAACTTTATTTTATAACCGACGATCCGGAAGACAGCTACTATTATCAAAAAGACAGATTTTCAATAGAGACTGTTATGAAAATGTGATTCAAAAGCTCATCAATCGATTTATTAGCAATTGATTGCTTATCAAGCGAAAGATGTATTTTATGAATCTATGCCGCTGTATCTTCGATGGCGTAAGTGGTTTTATCTACGGCAGTGGCATCAACCTGCACCATCTCCACTGGATTGAAAAGCGGCACGCTTACATGACACACAATTAGAACTAAGCTGAATTCATTCCTCTGTATATGGAGACCAGTGTGCCTATTATACACAGCAGCCCTGCCAGTATCATCACTCGACTTATGGTCGCTGCGAGAAGCTCAGGCCCGGCCCCAACAAGAGTCCCATAGTATCCCGCCTGGGCGAGCTGCAGAGACACCAGAACACCTGAAAAAGATACCCCTAATGCCATTCCCAGGTTTCTGATAGTGGCTGTGAAGCTGGAGGCTATGTTTATCTTTGCTCGGGGAAGGGCCCTCATTATCTCTGTGTTGTTAGGGCTCTGGAAGAAGACGCCGCCTATGCCCATGGACACAAAGGTGAGCAGCAGCAATCGTGGATCACGACCTGCGCTCCCTGCCAGATATCCGAGGAGCATCATGGAAATTGCCATAATCAACATTCCCAGGGCGGCTAAGTACCGAAACTGGTGTCTATCGTAGACCCATCCGGTTACCGGCGCACCAATTACCATTATGGCCGGGACAATAAGATAAATCAAACCTACTTGTGATGCCGTATAGCCCATCACGCCCTCAAAATAAAATGGCCCTAATATAGATATCATCAGGTTGGCCACAAAGAATAGTATCATGCTGATACAGGGCAGCACAAACATCCTGTAGCGGAATATGGAGAGGTCCAGGAGCGGGGACTTATGCCGTGACTCAATTATCACGAAAGCCGCCAGAGAGCCAAGAAAGATCATGGCCGTGGCCAGAATGGCGGGCTGAAAGGTGAAGCTAATGGAAAGCTGGCCCAATATTGCCATCAGAGAGACTATGATGGTTATCAGAGTTACTGCGCCAACCCAGTCTACATCGACGCTATGGGATCTGGTGTCTTCGATTATCATGTACCGGAAAGAGAGCAGCAACTGCATGATGCCGATAGGCACGTTTATGAGGAAAATATACTTCCAGCCCAATAGATCTACGATAAAACCGCCCAATGTGGGTCCTAACATGCTACCGATAGCGACAGTTGCTCCGATGTAACCCATGGCCCGGCCCTGCTCACCACGGGGGAAAGCCTGGAAGATTATGGCCGAGCTTATGGAAAACATCATGGCCGCTCCCGTGGCCTGGATTATCCTGCAAAGCACAAGGAGGTTCAAGCTTGTGGACATGCCGCAGGCTAAAGAACTGACGGTAAAAAGGGCAATGCCGATAAAGAAGAGCCTGGCCTTGCCCACGTATTCTGCGACCTTGCCGAAGATCATGAGCAAGCTGGTGGGCGGGACAAGATAAGCGGTCATGATAATTTGTGACTGGGCGATGCTGACACTGAAATATGCCGTAATGGTTGGAAGGGCGATGCTGACCACGGACCCATCAACCACTGCCATCAAGACGCCTGTGAGAACAAGCAGCAAGACTATGTAACGATTCTCGCTGCCGGATTCCTTTTCCAAATCACTTTCTTCAACGTGCATTACTATTGAGCCTCACTCCTTTTCCCAAGTGCCTAATCTCCCTTTCCTTATCAAGAATAGACATCTTGTAGCTTGCTCTTGATGAACAGGCCTAGCCCGTAAGTATATTCCGGTGAAGGACACGAAAGAATCGAAACTCCATCAATTAAATGCTCATTTTCTACGGGATAAGTAAGCAGAAGATTTCAGGCATCTCAAACGTTAACATGTCTGTAGAAAAATTTAAATACTATTCTTACTGATTATTCCTTTGTGTACCAGATGAAGTTTGGCCAATCAATAAGGGTTTTTATCATATTGGCAACGCTCTGGTCATCCATCATATTTTCCCAAGGATCACCTTCCACCGGAAATGTGAGTTGTGTCATCTGCGGATCAGTTTTCGATGCCGGACAATCACTGCAATGGACGGGCGGTTACGCTGCCATCGTGCCCTATTGGCCGGGACCATTGATATGTGTCAACATTTATAATAATCCTCCTGAAATACCGGTTATCTCCGGACCGGCCAATGGCGTCCCTGCGGCATCCTACAGCTATTCCACCGTCGCCGTCGATCCGGATAGGGGCCAGGTGAAGGTCACCCTCGATTGGGGAGACGAAACCGAATCGACCACGCCACTCATCAATTCGGGTGTTGCTGCGAGTGCGAATCACGCCTGGAGTAAGGCCGGGACATACAGGATCAGAGCCATTGCCACAGATAGCAAAGGAACCGTCTCTGGGTGGTCGGAGTCGCTAAACATCACCATAAATACACCACCGAGCAAACCCAAGGCTCCATTCGGTCCAATTTTGGGCATACCTGGAGCCGCCAATAATTATACCGCATCCTCCAATGATCAAGACGAAGATCAGATTCGCTACACTTTTGATTGGGGCGATGGAACGAAATCGATCACCGGCTTTCTCGTCTCCGGTGCAAGAGCGACTGCAAATCATACCTGGAAGAAAGCCGGAACATACCGGATAAAATCATTTGCCAGTGACGAAAAAGGAGGCGCCTCTGGATGGTCGGAGGCGCAAAATCACATCATAAATTCTCCTCCCGACAACCCCTCAAAACCATCCGGACCCGAATCGGTCTATGCCTGGGTCGCATATACTTACACTTCATTCGCATCAGACCCTGACGGAGATGAAGCTGAGTACACATTCGACTGGGGAGACGGAAATATGTCTCGCACAAATATTGTCAGATCCGGGTGCAACGCAAGTGCGGGGCATAGTTGGAATGAAGAAGGAACTTACCTGATCAGAGTCATTGCCAGGGATCAGTTGGGTGCCACATCAAAATGGTCTGGGAATTTGACAGTAATAGTTATTGCAAACAATAAACCCAATAAGCCCAGAAACCTATTCGGACCGAGTTTTGGCTACATAGGAATCGCTCATAGCTACTTTACAATGGCTAAAGATATCGATGGTGACAAAGTCATGTACTCCTTCGACTGGGGGGATGGGGCGACCTCCACTACCGATATGGTCGATTCCGGATCAGTTGAAAGCGCAAATCATACCTGGATCAAAGCGGGAAGCTACCAGATCAAAGCCAACGCTACAGACAGCAAAGGCGCATCATCGGGGTGGACGGATCTAATGAATGTGACTATCAGCGACAATGATCCACCCGACTCGCCGATTGTGCCAGCAGGACCGACCCATGGGAGACGCAAGGCTACTTATCGATATGCTACATCTGCAAACGATCCTGATGGAGACCCGGTCAAGTATGTATTCGACTGGGGAGATAAAACAACTTCCTGGACCGGTTTGGTCTTCTCTGATTCCGGGAAGAGTGAAAGCGTATCTCACAAATGGAGCCAGGCCGGGACATACCAGGTAAAAGCCATGGCCCTGGATGATAAAGGAGCCACTTCTGGATGGTCCAATTCGCTGATGATCAATATATCTTCTGATTAGCTTTTTCCTTTTTCCCCTATCAGCACGTTGATCATTCGATCCGACCTCTCCAGAGCCTCGTGCGTTTCTCCGTAGTGCTCTGCCGCCGCCCGCATAATCTGCTTGAAGCCCTCCAGATCACCCGCATCCGCTTTTTCGCTCAGTCGCATGCACTCGGCCACAAATGTCTGGCGAACAACTGCTGCCTTGGGATTCTTCTGGATAGAGGCGTACAGTTCGGGATTCTGGTCCAAAATTCGGCCCACGAAGTCGATCATGGTCTCGTAGACCGGGGACATGAATCTGCGCGATCTTTGCACATCAAAATCCAGGGTGCGCAGAGCCGCCCCGATGCCGATGTAGGCGAAGTGAGTGAGCGCCTGCACCACGGCCATGATCTCGTCGTGCTCTTCTGCATCCAGGATTTCCACGTGCGCCCCATCCGTTTGGAAGAGCGACTGCATGATGGAAAGCCACTTTCCCGTCTTTCCCTCCACCGGTGTCAGGATGATTGTCTGGCCGCGCAGAGCCGGCATGGTGGGCCCGAACATGGGATGCGTGCCGAGCACCTCTACCCCTTTTGGGGCATAGGTTTTCATGGCTCTTACCGGCTCGGACTTGATAGAGGTCACATCCATGATCAGGCTGCCGGGATGCATGTGAGGCGCAACCTCGCGAATTATTTCTACGGTTTTCTCTATCAGGACGCTGACCAGGACGATGTCGCTTTTTTCCACTTCTGCCATCATGTCCTTTGCGTAGCGCACACCCAGGCGCTCGGCCACCTCCACCTTGCCGCTCGGCCCCCAAACCGCTACATCAAAGCCCTTCTCCTTAAAGTAGCGGGCAAACCAGGAACCGGTCTCCCCAGTGCCGCCCAAAATCAGTATGCTCGCCATTATGCCCTTGCCCTCCACCTCGTTTGGCTATGAAAATGCCTTTAAGCTTCGTAAAGCTTTGCATTTAGTCTGGTCATAGGCGAATCACGGGCCTTGGCCGCACCATCGGCCCCTTCTGTCAATTATTGCATGAGCATTTTCTGTTAAGACTATCCGTTGTGCTTTGTGCCTGGCACTCTTGACTATGACCACCGGATCGCTTACCTTTCTGGCCTCGGCTATAATCCTGTGACCGTGGATAGAGTCGCCAACCTCATAGCCTTTCATTCAATGGTCTCCATATTGCCTTCCATCTCCAGATCATCCATAATCTTGCATACTAGCTCGTAATCTAGCTGTAGGTCGGTGCTGGCATCGGAGGCGTATGCTTCACCTTTCATCTGGAAATACCCAGCCACTTCTTTTTTGGCGGTATCATAGTCTACATCACGGTATTCAATGACTTTTATTGCCGCCAGTTTTTCCCTGACAGCATCACGGATGAAGTCAGAGGGATTGAGGTAGAGACCAGCCTCTACGAGCCTATTGATCTGGCCAATCTCATTTCGGGTAAGCTTGGCACCAACTACTTTACCTGCACTGCCCTCAACAGTGCCTACATCTGCCCCCATATTCATTTTATTAGTTAATACTAATTTATAGATTTTCCGGTCTGAGTGTTACACGCACTATTTTTATACAACCATCTAGGCAACATGAGAGGATTCATCATTTTATAAATACGCTTTAGACCTTTTAAGTCCTGATGGTGCGCTCCGGATTTTATTTCATCTTTTGGCGCTTTGGGTTGCGTTTCTTTTGATAATCAGGTGTGGATTCGTAATCCATGGATCTTACTCAAGATTCTTCAGGTGGTCCAAGAACTCTTCCTTAGTTTTGAAAGTCTTAACCAAACCCGCGTCCGCTTGCCTGATGCTTCTTTTTACTCCCTCTTTGAATTCCTTGAGGGCGGCCTCGTTGGCATCCTGGATAACGGCTTCCTCTGTTGCTCCAGCCATGATTAGAAACTCCTCGCGGTTAGGCTATAATGATTGCGAAAAGGCGGCCCTGAGACGATGGGGCGGATATTGGCGAAGCCATCAATATATGCGAGAATCTCATTCCCCGTACAGTTACCATAGGAGATTCATGATCAGTAAATAGACTGATATTTTGCCAGACTCCTCCCCGTGTCTCTCAGACGACTACATGAATGCAAAGATATACATAACTACCACTATAACATTAGAGCACATGAGCGAGATAGTCTTACAAGTGCCAGATGATGCCTTACTAGCCCTTAAGATGTCCCCAGACGAATTGGGAAAGGAGCTGAGGTTAGCAGCAGCGATAAAGCTCTTTGAACTGGGAAGACTATCATCTGGGGCGGCAGCCAGACTGGCAGGAATACCAAGAACACTTTTCCTTACCAGATTGGCGAACTATGGTGTTGATACTTTTCGCCTGACAGAAGAAGACCTCAAGGCGGAGGCGGTTCTTGCCTGAAATCATCTGCAAAAGGATTAGACTTGCCACAACCAGAGATCCTCAAATGGGTCCGTATACAAGCACCTGTAAGCGCCAAGGCTGCATCCTTAATAACAGATCTTGGACCTGGTGAATCCCAGGTACTAATGCTGGCCCTAGAAATGCCTGGAAGCGTTGTACTTCTGGATGATGCTCTGGCACGCCGCGTGGCCATTGCAAAGGGAATACCTATTAAGGGCACTCTAGGGTTACTTCTGGACGCAAAACGTGCAGGCTACCTAACTAGCGTGAGGCCATCTCTCGACAAACTCCAGGAGTTGGGGTTCCGCCTCGCCCACCAGACGCAAGATGCTGTATTGAAGCTGGCTGGCGAATTGTAGAATGCTATGCCTTCCGAGCGTCCTTCGTCATCTGATTCCTGATTGCCTGTTTTAGCAGTTTTGAGATATCGATCTCCGGATGATCTCTGAGCCAATCGCGTTGCTCTGCGGAATGGTTAAGGTAATCTTGGTGAGTTTGGGAGAAGGCATTGGTACTCAATAACAGATATTGTGCAAAATATTTTTCGGCATCAAAAATGGAGACTAATTCCATACCATTTTTCTTAAGAATGTAGGTTACACACAGCTGAATGAAAGACGGCCAGGTACGCTGAAGAGATAGCGGACCGCAAGGCCTCTGCCTCCATGTTCTTCTCGGCTTCGGAGAGCCAGTCCCTGGCCTGGAGCAGAGACTGCTCGCTCTTGGTCAGGAAGGGCTCCACCTTACGAAGCAGGCCGCGCAGAAAGCAATCATCGATATTCTTCAAGTGGCTCTACCTTTCAGCGTCACTGAACTCATGACCAGGGAGTTGTAGAAGGGTGCATCATCTATCTTAAGCCTCTCCAGCTTTTCTGGCGTCAGCACCAGCAAATTGACTTCGCAGTCAGCCTGAAGGCTTAAATCCCGTTGCAGTCTCGACAGCACGCTCTCCGGAGGAAGGCTATCTGCTCTGATCCAGACATCCAGGTCGCTATCCTGGTGATTCGTGCCCCTGGCCCAGCTCCCGTAAAGGCCTAGGCCCCTGGCAGTCTTCAAGCGAAATGTACCCTGTGTGACCCTTCAATGACACAAATACAGCTTACCAGGAAAAACTTTCCCTTCGCCGAACCGTTGAAAGCGATTTTCGAGAGATATTCGGACGATCACGAGTACACTTCGAATGGAATCTTCCGCAAAATTAAACCACCATTATGTACTGATTGCAGGACTCCCATGAACCATAATGGCTTCAATAATGTACATGCTCAATAGAGCTGTCAATTTGTCAGAACGGTGATTATAAATAGATATTGTTTATATATATTTCATTGTGGGAGAAATTATACAAAATGATATTATCAGCCTTGATGTGGATAAGATCAACTTCGATGATAACGATTCAGTAAAGTCTCTCATCATCACTCTGCTCAACGTAATAGAACAATTGCTTCAAGAGAAACAGCAATTTCGTGTAGATGTTCAGCAATTGAGAGATGAGAAAGCTCGATTGAAGGGAGAGAAAGGCAAACCGAAAATCGCACCAAACGTCCCTCCACGCGAGCCAAAACTCCCACCCGCAGAGAAGTCCAAAAAATGGTCAAACGAATCAAAAAAGCCCAAAATCAAGATTAAATGCAAACAATATTTGTCCAATTAACAAGGATTACTCATGAAAGACAATTCTACCGTCTCATGCTATGAATCACACGCCCAAGCCTACGACCTCTACCAGTCTGCTGTGGTTCCCGGCTATCAGGAGATGCTCGACCTTGTGGCCGAGGCTTGCCGGAGGTATCTGCCTCAAGAGGCGAAGATCATTGATCTGGGATGCGGAACAGGCAATGCCGCTCTGGCTGTGCTCCGGAAAATCCCTTCAGCCGGGATTTTCCTCCTCGACGGCTCGGAGAGGATGGTAAAGGTGGCTTGCGAAAAGATCACCCGCGCCCACCCGGAGGCGATCCTGGGATGCAAGGTGGCAGACCTCGCCGAAAACGACTGGCAGGAGGGCCTGGAGAACGAGGGGTATGACGCCATCATCTCCACCCTGGTTTTAGAGCACCTGCCATTTGATCGCTACCAAGAGGCCATTGCAAAATGCTACAGCCGGCTCAAGCCGGGCGGCTGGCTCCTGGCGGCGGAGGGCTACTCAGAGGAGGGAAGCGACATGCGGCAGTGGTTCTTTGAAGAAATGGAACAGCGGCGCAAGGCAGTTGATCCTGAGCTCTCCGAATTCGTGGCACGGCTGAGAGACGAAAATGAGACGCATTACTATTGCAGCAAGGCCGAGAAGGAAAAGTGGTGGAGGCAAGCTGGATATGTGCAGGTCAATGTGCTCTGGCAGTATCTTTGCATCGCCCTGATGGCAGGCAGAAAGCCCTTTTGAAAAGCCAAAAACCCGCCAAATAGTTAAGCAAGCAACGCATTCGATTTAGGGGGAAGCGCATGCCAGAGAAAAAAGTCACAATCGCATTGATTCAAACCTCGGTCTCCGAGGATCTCGATCTCAACCTGAAAAGTACGATAGAAAAAGTAAGACATGCCGCAAGCAAAGGCGCGCAGATCGTCTGCCTGCAAGAGCTTTTCCGCACGCGCTACTTTCCTCAGCGGGATGGCAAAGATGCCGCAGCCCTGGCGGAGACCATTCCCGGCCCGTCAACAGAGGCCTTTTCCACGCTGGCGAAAGAGCTGATGATAGTGATAATAGTCCCCGTCTTCGAGAAAGACGAGTCCGGATTCTACAACTCAGTGGCCGTGATCGATGCCGACGGCAGCCTTCTTCCCACCTATCGCAAGGTGCACATTCCCCACGATCCTCTCTTTTATGAGCAGAGTTACTTCACCCCCGGCGAGGAGATCCGGGTTTACGATACCCGCTATGCCAAATTTGCCGCGCTCATCTGCTACGACCAGTGGTTCCCGGAGGCGGCGCGCGTAGCGGCCCTGGGCGGAGCGCAGATCATTTTCTATCCTACTGCCATCGGCTGGATCAAAGGCGAGGAGGAGCCGGCGGAGGGCGACTGGCATGATGCCTGGGAGACGGTGCAAAGAGGCCACGCCATCGCCAACAGCGTTTATGTGGCTGCGGCCAACAGGGTGGGCTGTGAGGAAGACCTGGTTTTCTGGGGCAGTTCCTTTGTCTGCGACCCCTTCGGCAAAATCCTGGCCCGAGCCGGCAGCAGCGCAGAAGAAGTGCTGGTGGTGGAGCTTGATCTCGCCAGGAACGAGGCGGTGCGGGAGGGCTGGGGCTTTTTCCGAAACCGCCGGCCCGATGTCTACTGGCCGCTCATCGAGATGGTGCAAGAGGAGGAAACACCGGAGAAGAAGGCAGGGAAAAAGGTGGGCGCAGTGCTCTGCCCAAAGGACACGCCCCGCTCTTTAGGCTACCACATGCCT
>JALNZQ010000081.1 GCA_023229165.1 Methanothrix sp. | reverse complement strand
CCTGAGCCCACAAAGACGCCATCGGCTCCCAGTTGCATCATGAGGGCGGCGTCTGCGGGTGTTGCCACGCCTCCGGCGGCAAAGTTGACTACAGGCAAGCGCTCCAGGCGAGCGGACTCGACCACCTCTCGAGTTGTCCCCATCTATCAGACCGCATGATTGATTTTTGGCGGGTTTTTAGGAATCATATTTAAAAATATTTTTATCCTACCCTCACCACATCTTGTACCCCAGGTACCTCACCGCGTAGATCAACCCGATCACGATCACCGCCACCCCGAAGACCTTGGTGACATACTTTCCTGCCCAGATATACTTCTCACCGATCTGCCCGCCCACTGCCCGGGAAAAGGTAGCTATGGGGATCACAGGCACGCCATGGCCGACGCCGAAGACAAAGAGCATCAGGCCACCCGCCAGGGGCGTCACATTCTGGGAGATGAGCCAGATGAGCACGGGAAAGACCAGGGACACGGCACAGGGGGCCCAACCCAGGGCAAAGAAGACCCCTAAAGTGAAAGCGCCGATAAAGGCCGAGTACTGGAAGAGGCCCATGGAGAAGTGTACCAGCCGCTCCATGATGCCCTTTTTATCAGCCGCACAGTCACCGGGAATGGCATCGGAATGAGCCCGGCGCAAAGAGAGGCGAGAGCGCACCGGCTCGATTATCTCACCAATGGGCTTGATGATATTTATGCCCAGGATTACCATCAGCAGCCCGGCGGCCAGATCGAAGAAACGGGCCTGGCGAATGAAGACGCCGATGTCGGAGAGGAACAGCCCCACTACGAAGAAGACCATGGCCATGCCTAAAGTGAAGGCCACCCCAATCATGAAGCCCTCCTTGGAGGCCGAGGCGGACTTCTTGAGGTACTCCTCTTTTCTGCGGGCCGTCATGACGTAGGAGAACATGGCCAGCAGCAGGGCTACCGAGCAGGGGGAAAGGGAGGTTACAATTCCCAGGGCAAACATGCCCAGGTAGTTTACCCCTTGGCTGGCTGCTACGCCCGTAAACCCGGAAGCTTCGTCATTTTCTATGCTTTTCAGATCGCTGTACAAAGTATCGGCGCTCTTTATGCCGTCTATCTCTCCCTTGCCCAGCTGATAGACGTGATAGAGGCCCGTTACCTTTCCCTCTTTGTCGATCAAGATCAACGTAGGGTTGGCAAAGCCGCCTTCCAGGGTGGAGTAGTCGATGTACTTGCCCGTTAGAGGATAGGGCTCAAAGTCCTCTATCCAGGACCAGGTTACATTGATGTTCCACCAGGCTTTGGCCAGGGTGGGCCCATCTTTAGAATAGGGATTTTTCCGAACGTTGAGGGTTATGATTTTTATGCCCGGATCTTTCTTTGCGAGCAGGGAAAGCTGGCTGGTCTGAGCATTTAGAGCATGCTCGCACTCCCGGCAGAGGGGATTTTCAATGTTGGTGATGTGCAAAAGGACAGCTTCGCCCCGATAGTCGCCTAGGGATACATCTTTCCCATTCTGGTCAACTGCCTGAAAATCAGGAGCAATAGCCTCCTGGGATAAGCCAGAGGACGAGCACAAAAATAAGATAGAACAAAAGACGGCAAAAAGAGTGATCGATCCTGATATCAGGGATTTTTTACATTTTATTGACAATGGCATTCGATCCCTTTCTCTGAGTCTGTCGTCACGGATTCCAGTCAGCGGAGTTTTCATCATAGTGGCTTAATGCATCCTCCGCATAATTCTTGACCCAGCCGTCGCCCGTGACCACATCTGTGCTGTGCCAAACAGGCACTACCTCGCCATCGGAATTGGGGGCCAAAGTTAACAGGACGGTCAGAGGCACATACATGGTGCCGCCGTTGGGATCATAGATCTGCAGGGCTTCCTCGGACCTGGCATCACTGCCATCGGCGCCTATCTCGAAAAATGTGATCTGGCCATCGAATTCATCGGTTATATTCTGCACGGCCTCGGTCTGAGGCGTACAATAACTGCACGACTTGTGCACATAGATCAGCACAGGTTTGCTTTTCAGGGCATCCAAGACCCAGGATGGATGATTAACTTCGCCGCCGGCGCCTGAGGACTGATCGGGATATGCGGTCCACCAGTCATCATTTCCGGATCCGACAGAATATTCTGATCCCATGGCGTTAATGCCGGATGCCAAAAGGATGATCGCAATCAAAGACGATATTTTCTTAATTTTGTCCATCAAATACACTCTCCACGTTGCTTGATATTCTTTTCCACACTCATTCCCAATGCAGATAGCATCGACATTATTGGATATAAGCCTTTCGACTTTATGATTAATAGAGCCATACATTAAAAAAATATTGGCCTAAATCTCTTTAAATCAACCATATTTTAAAGAGCTTTTGTGTTTTCAATTGTTAATTTATGGCCGCATGTTTTGTAAATTTATATATCGAAGTTGTTTTATTTAATTAAAGACAAATGCCGTACTTTGATTTAACTTTCTGACGGGAAAATCTTATATATCGAAATAACTGAATATGGATGTACAGACGGCCCTGCAGTTGGGTCAGATCAAGATGCATGGAATTTAGATGTTAAAGGTGAAAATGACCAAAATGAGCCCCGTGAAATGCGAAATTTGCAATAATGAAGTAGAGTCCCTCTTCATAGTCAGTCACAAAGAGCGAGGCAGAATAAGGATATGTGAGGGTTGTCTGAAGCAAGAAGCGCAAAACCTCCTGGCTCAAAAGAGCTGCGGTTGCTGCTAAAAGAGGATCAGCCTATGGCATGTATTCCGAAAGAGGCTGTCTGCAGGATGACGCGGCTGATTGGAGATGCTGATAAGGCCGAGTGCAAAGTCAATAAGCTGCGCACCATTACAGGCAAGCTGGACGAGAAGGAGATTGAAGTTGAGGCAGAAATATTCAAGGCCATGGCCGATCCCTGCCGCCTCAAAATCCTGTCGCTTCTGCGGGAAGGCGAGCTATGCGTCTGCGAGATCATGGTCGGCGTGGACCGACCGCAATCCAGCACTTCTCACCATCTCTCCATCCTCAAGGATGCAGGGCTCATCAAAGAACGCAAGGACGGAAGATGGTCTCGATACCGGCTGTCCGAAGGCGCTGTAATCGATATGCTCAATTTAGTGAAGCTGATGAAAGAGACTAAAGTCTGAGAGAGGCAACAGTCAATGACAAAATTCAATACAACTGGATTTCTTATCATTTCCTTGATGGCTTTGGCTCCCGTTGTGGAAGCAGGCTGCAGTTGCAGTGGGGGCACATGGGATCCCAGTGCTTTCCTGAACTCAGAGCTTGGCACGGGCCAGACCGGCAGCGCCCAAAATAGCGCTGCGGAAAATTCGGGGAGCGGCACGCAAAAGCCGTTCGATAGAGTGGCATCTTTCGCTAACGGTGCAATCATCAAGTCCATGAAGAGCGTTTCCAGCTCAGATGTGGTAATGGATGTGTCCAACACAGACAGCTATTCTGCATCCCACATCAAGAACGCCATTCACATCCCCAGCAAAGACTTCCTTAACAGTGTTGGCAGCCTTAAGACAGACGAAGAACTTGCCAAGGTCCTGGGAGATGCGGGTGTCACCAAGGACGATTCCATAGTTCTTTACGCCGGCAAAGAGAGTTCTGGCGAGGCTGAATTTGCCTTCCTGGTGCTGAGCTTCCTGGGTCAAAAAGAGGTGAGACTCCTGGACGGAAGCCTGGCTGACTGGAAGGCAGCGGGCTTGCCGGAAGAGGTCTCAGAGAACAAAAAGCCTGGCGTTGATTACAAGCCCGAAGTCAAGCCTGAGGTAATAGCCGAATACGAGTACGTTAAGTCCGGCCAGGCCCAGATCATAGATGTACGGCCTTTCGTGGAGTTTGGCAAAGGCCGCATACCTGGTTCTATCGCACTGGATCCGTCCAATGTGATCAAAGGAGACAAGATCAAAAACGGGGCGGACCTGAGCACTGTTTTCAGCAGGCTGGACAAAGAAAAGCCTATTGTGGTCTATTCCGATGATTACAGCCGGTCAGCTATAGTCTGGTATGCCATGCAGCTCATGGGATACGAAGCCAGCATTTATACCTGGGAGGACTGGAAGGCTCACGAGGCAGCGCAGGTGCAGGCCGGGACCGCTCCCGCCCCCACTGCAGGGGCTGCTATCGACTCGAAGTACACAAAGCTGGGCATGACGTGATTTTTTAAATTCTAATTTTATAAATGGAGGGAAGAGCAAAATGTCAAATAGTGTCAGCAAGAGCCTGGATTTCCTATCCCGCTACCTCACGATCTGGATTTTTGTAGCCATGTTCTTGGGGGTGGCCGTGGGCTACTATGTTCCCGGAATCACCCGTTTCATCTTAAGCCTGCAGATCGGCACAACATCAATACCTATCGCCGTCGGGCTGATTCTCATGATGTACCCGCCCCTGGCCAAGGTAAAGTATGAAGAGCTGGGACGGGTTTTCGAAGACAGAAAGGTTCTCAGCCTTTCCCTGATACAAAACTGGATCGTCGGTCCCATCCTGATGTTTGTATTGGCGGTAATCTTCCTGCGAGACTCACCTCATCTCATGTACGGCATAATCCTCATAGGACTTGCTCGCTGCATCGCCATGGTCATCGTCTGGAATGAATTGGCTTGCGGCTGCACCGAGTACTGCGCCGCTCTGGTGGGGCTCAACTCCATATTCCAGGTGCTGTTTTATTCAGTCTACGCCTATGTCTTCATCACAGTGCTGCCCGCAGCCCTGGGCATAGCTGAGGGAACGCTGGTCAATGTAACAATCGCCCAGATTGCCCAGAGCGTCTTCATCTATCTGGGCATACCCTTCCTGGCGGGCATAATCACCAGATTCAGCCTGATCAAGTCCAGAGGAAGAGTCTGGTACGAGAGAGTCTTCATACCTAAAATCTCGCCCCTGACCCTCATCGCTCTTCTCTTTACCATTGTGGTGATGTTCTCCTTGAAAGGCGACTACATCGTACAGCTTCCCCTGGATGTGTTGCGAGTGGCCATACCTTTGGCCATTTACTTCCTGCTCATGTTCTTTGTCAGCTTCTTCATGGCTTACAAGCTGGGCGTAAATTATGAGAACACCGCCGCTCTATCGTTTACAGCGGCCAGCAACAACTTCGAGCTGGCCATCGCTGTGGCAGTGGGCGTCTTTGGCATCGCCTCCCAGGAGGCCTTTGCTGCCGTAATCGGGCCGCTCATCGAGGTGCCGATGCTGATCGCGCTCGTGAATGTGGCGCTTAAGCTGAAGGAGAGGTATTTTGCAGGGGATCGGGCAGCATGTGGTAGCAGGAACTGATAAAAATATAATTCCATTTTTTTTTAATTGCAGTAACTCGCAACTTGCTGCGCGGGTGCGCTGGCGCAGTCTCGCTTTTCGGCTTCTTTGACATCTCTTTGGCATCTATTTCTTATAGCTTATCCAGCCACCATAGAGAAATCCTGAAAAATATTTGGACACTCTTGTAAAGCCCGCCGTTTCCAGCAATTCCATTATACGCGCCTCTGGAACAAATTGGACCGTCTTCATAATAACTTCATTAAAGATGTTTTCCACAATCTCGCCCGGCACACCGCTGATAATTGGATAATTCTTCCAGGCCACTTTGATTTCCTCGAAATCCATACTGCCCGGCTCTCCAAAGCCATCAATCAATACAAAAGGTGCACCGCTCTTCAAGCGTTTACTTATGCTTTCGAGCAGCTCCAGCTTGGCTCCGTCGTCTTTTAAAAAATGCATTACCAGAATGCAGGTGGCAGCGTCGAAAACCTCCTCCTCTTTGAGGTTATCCACATACCCTTTTCTTAACTCAATTTCGCAGGCCAGATTTTTTTCAAGGATCTTTTTTCTGGCAAGAGCCAGCATATTCGCAGAAGGATCAACGCCGCAAAATGACCAGCCGGGGTTCAAAGGGGCAAGTTCGGAAATTTCCATACCGGTTCCTGCGCCTACTATCAGGACCCTGGCCTGCTTTGGAAGTATCGCTCGCAGGTAGCAATGAGTCAGTTTAAACATCTCTTCGTAAGCACCACAAAATAGCCTGATGGACTTATCATATTCTTCAACATTCAACGGTGGTTTTTCATCGAAATTTCCTGTTTTGGGCGGACTTGTCATAACTGATCCTCACATGCTTCTGAAGTTTAAACTTGCCGAAACGACGGGCATTGCTTCTCATGAAGCCCTTGCTGCTATCATCGGGCTGCTCATCGAGGTGCCGTATGTTGATTGAGCTGGTGAATGTGGCTTTGAAGCTGAAGGAGAGACATTTTGTAGGGGATCGAGCGATGTGCGACAGCCAGAGCGACCAGCTTCCATAACAGCGCTATGACACTTCTCGGTGAAGGGGTCGTCCAGCTCGCTAAGCCGCTGAACGCGAAATCCGTTTCCGAAGAGCTCTGGCTTTGCAGGGAGCCAGCGGATTTAACCATCCAAGTTGTTGTAGATGTTATGGCTCAGTATCTAAATTTCAGCAATTTAGTGACTGTGAACTTTCGCATATATGGAGCACTGCGAACCTCATTCATTAAATCCCAGTAGCATTCCTTAGCGAATCGGGACGTAACTGCATCAGGATAGATAAACCGGTACTTCGGCGGATTACCGCCCTCCCACACGATGCTTCTGCGGAATTCGGGCTGCATATATTCGTATATGCCCCACCGGATATCATTAAGAAATTCAGCAATGGTGCTGCTGTGATAATTCAGAATATCTGTGTGGAACCGCTCATAGAAGTCAGCCAGTGTCAGCAGAGAATCCTCCATGGTCACTGATACACCGTTTTCGGCCAGAGTTTTCCGCAGCTCTCCCGCCACTCCAACAGACCTCAGGAAGTTATGCTTAGAGATATTCCCACACATTTTCAGATAGCTAATTCTCGAAATATTGAGCGTTGTCTGCGTGTCAATTGATGGCAACCAGACATCGACTTCGACCCCCTGCTCAAGCCAGTCGATGAATCTGAGAGTCGCCTCACGAAGCAGCTTTATTGAATTTCCAACGTTAAAACTTGGAACTTCCGAAACATATTTCAGCGCGCCAAGATAAGATGTTTGCTTTATTGGGGCCTTTCTGTCAGTGCATGACAAAAAATCTACCAGAACAATGTTAAAGAATCTTTGGTGAGTACTCGAATTGAAAAGAATGCATGATTCTGGGTCATTCCCAACCAATGACATCATTTCATAATTAACAATTGAGTCAATTAGCTTTTTAATGGCATTTAATATAATTACTTCCCGATCAATATTTGATGGGTTCATGGCGTCCTTGAAGTGCTTTGTTCGGCTTCTACTTGCCAACGGTAATGTTCACTCATATTTTCCTCTTCCATCGGAACATAGAATTTAGTGACCACCTGGACCAATTTCATTAACTTTGGTTCCTTAACGTGGTGCCACTTTAGCAATCCACTCCAACGATTTGTTAGGCTTTTATGCTAGACCGGAAGTTCCTCACAATCATTCTCGATGCCCTTGCTCGATAGCTCTCGGTACATCCAATTTATGATGACTTCTCGGGTCAGATCGTAGCAGTTCCTGTGAATCATTTTCATCGTCGTTTCACGTGTGTCTAGGAAAGGGTCCATAAAACGTGTCTCGGAGAATTCGCCTAGTGGAAACTCTCCGCCGTGGAAATGCGCCGACCGTATCGAACCCCACAAATGATCTATCAAGAGTTCCAGATCCGGCCACTCTGATGCATATTTCTTAATAAAATCTGCTATTCTTCTTCTCGTTCCATTTGCTTGGCTTATTGCATCAATTGCAGCAACCCTGTAGGCTAAGCCGGCAGACGGAAATTGCGGGTCTACTACTGCTCCAACCTGATAGAGCCTTGCCCCGTTATCGAACGCTATCCGCAATTCTGGCTTGGAATTGTCTATATTACGCAGTATCCTCCGGGCTTCCTTAGGAAGACTTAACATCATGCCTGCCTGAGTGTATTTTGCGGTCAAAGATCCTTTATATTTTCCCAAAGGGCAGGCTTTTCCCTTCAAGGGCATGCAGTCGAGGTCTGGCTTCAATGGTGCATAAAATGGGTAATATCTGACGCTACTTCCTAGATGCTCCCTATTCTCAACGGGAATTCCCCATCTTAAACCGCAGTCCTGTCTGTAGAGGCCACGATTCAACAGAAGTGAAAGTCTTGCAGCGTGTCGTTTTGAAGCTTCCTCAGAAAGCGCAATTGCATGCATTTCGTCTACGGCTTCAATATTCATGTCAATTGATACGGTTCGTTCTGCGTTAATAAGAAATGGCTGGTCTTCTTCAAGATTTGCGGGCGCAAATCTGAATCCTGGAAGCCAGTACTCACCATCTAACTGGCTTCCAATATAAAAAAAGTATGATCTCCTAAAATACAAAGTCCGTTTTGATGATATAGAGGCAACAAGTATGGAATTGACAAACTCGAGTATTGTCGAGTGCCAGTGGGATTCAGGGAGTGCTCCATCTGCAGACTCCACTTCTAGTGATTGGAGGACTCTGTTGTCTGCAGAGCGCGTCAGAGTCCACGACAAATGCATAAAAAATCCGTTTACACTAAAAGGACCAGTTAGCGTGCTTGCATAGCGCCCATCTTCCAGCCTAGTCGCTGATCCACTTGAAGATGCAATTCTCTGTCGAAGCGCGGAATTGAGGTAGTCCAAGAACTCTCTCTGACGATTACCTTCTGGTATGTCAAGCTCTATTTGCATGTTTGCCTACCCTCTATTGAAGCATTACGACGCGCATCATCGGCTGCCGAAAGCCGTCCAGCAGATGCCTTTGCAGGTCCTTTCTTCATTTCAATCGCCACGTGTGCTGACAATAAAGACATTGCGATTTATGAACACAGATTCTCTTATTGCATTCAGGGCGGCTCCACCTTTTTTTTTCGGTTATGATGAAATGCCTTATGCCGAATTTTCTAATGTTCTCGAGATTGCCGATCTTGCTCATGCCATACTTAGTTCTATACCACTTATCCAAATGGTTCAACCTGACGCAGGGGAAGCTGTCACAGCCAAAGCAGTACTTGACATTAGCGTTCACTATCTTCTCGCAGTTTTTGATTCGACATACAACGCAGGATTTTGATTTGAGGCTATCGTCACCTCGGCAGCTAGGGCATGGTTTCCTGTCTCTTGTGAATGCGCAGCAGATGTCTCCATGTGGTCTTACCTTTGCCGATTATGGCGCTCCCCAACCCATAGCCGAGCAAGAGCGCCCTGTTCAGTCGGTTGGCCCCGGCGCCATTGTTAGCCGGTTGCAGTAAAGGCCTCATGAAATACCACCGTACCATGGGATTTGCTTTCAACGAATGGCAATGCAAGAACGTACTCTTGCGGAACGCCTTCAATAACCAGGTCCGGTGGACTTCTGAAGCCGAACCGCCCGTAGTAGCCGGGATCTCCCACGAGGATACAGCCCTTTGCTCCCAATGACTTTAGCGAGGACAGGCCTTCACGCATCAGGGATTTTCCGATGCCCTGCTTATGCAATTCCGGCAGGACAGAGATGGGGCCGAGACCATACCAACCGGGGCTGCCATCGGAAATTGTCACAGGCGAGAAAGCTATGTGGCCTACAACCTTTTCCCCGGCAACTGCCACCAGCGAGACTGCAAGCACATTCGCATCTCGCAGTGCATCAATAATGAACTGTTCCGTGTGGTTACTAATTGGAAGAGTATCAAAAGCCGCTTTCGTAATTTCAGATATCGCTTTGATGTCCGACTTGATCTCATTACGAATAACGATGTCCATGTTTAATTCACACCTTCCTTTAATCATTTCTAGCGCCACGTGTGCTGGCAATAAAGACATTGCGATTTGTGAACACAGAGTATCTCACCGCATTTTGGGCAGACCCACCGTTCTTTTTCGGCTCTTATGAAATGCCTTATGCCGAATATTCTGATGCACTCAAGATTGCCGATCATGCTCATGCCGTACTTGGTTTTATAGCGTTTATCCAAATGGTTCAACCTGACGCAGGGGAAGCTGTCACAACCAAAGCAGTACTTGGCTTTGGCGTTCACCAACTTTTCGCAGTTCTTGATTCGACATTCTACGCAGGATTTCGATTTGAGGTTGTCGTCGCCTCGGCAACCTGGGCAGGGATTTTTATCTCTCGTGAAT
>JALNZQ010000080.1:5543-10116 GCA_023229165.1 Methanothrix sp. | reverse complement strand
AAGAGCTCCTCGCCCCGCATGATTTTTTGTAGGGCAAGGTATTTGCCGTACAATGCTTCTTTTAGCGATGGATTGATCTCAAGAGCTCTATCAAATGATTCTACAGCTTCCTGGTAGCGGGCCATGTTCCCAAGAGCTACGCCTCTGCCAACCCAGGCGTCGATAAATGAGCGGTTTACCTTGAGAGTCCTTTCATAAGCTGAAACAGCCTCTTTGTACCTGCCCAGTTTGCTCATGGCATTTCCCATGCCATGCCAGGCATCAATGAGCTGCGGATTTATCTCCAGAGCTTTTCTAAAGTCGTCTATAGCCTCTTCGTATCTGCCTATTCGGAAGAATACATTGGCTCTGTTCTTGAGGGCCTTAATAGAGCGAGGATTTATCTCCAGGGCTCTTTTATAGGACTCCAGGGCATTTTCGAATTGGCCTAAGTCTGAGAGGCTTAGACCTCTTTCACACCAGTAAACATCTATTGAAGAACTGGTCTCTTCTGCCTTGTCATAGATATCATTTCTTAGAAGGATAGCAGGGAGTGTTTCTGCAAGTGCACTCTCCGATTTCTGTCCTTGATCAATAATATCTTGGCTGCAATCGCCCCTATTCGACAACTCACCTCGGGATTCATTTCTTTTCTTAGATTTTCGGCTAATTTTATTGAAAATAGAATGAATTCGGGTCATTATCGACGCGATAAATGGCTTTTTGTAATTCTCATCTAGACAACATAATGCACTTTCAATTGCATCAGCTATGTGAGTAAGAGAGAGTCTTGGTAAGGTAGATCGCCCCGTAAGAGTCATGGCATTACCAAATTAATCACTTAGTAAAGATCTTTAAAGTATTAAAGCTTTTTGCTATTAATATTAGGATTAAATATTCTTCGTTGGGATGCTTAAAATCCTACAAATTAAACTCTGATTAATAAAATAGTGATGATGAAGCAATGTTTTTAGGTAATCTCATTAACCAATTTCTATCGTATAATATCAATAAATACATTTAAAGATAACTGTGAACAATGCGCTAACTCAATATTATCAAGAATATCTAATTTAAAAATATAATAACCAATTCTTTATTCAATCAAAGGTTTCTTAGCAAATCCCCAAAGAAAGGCTTCCCAGGCAAAGTTCGCTATCCAGGTCTTTTCCTGTTTCGTAAGTGCGGTTTTTAAATCTCCTCGTGTATCTGCATTTATCCTAGATTTCTTCAGGACACGTTCCATGCAGTCTTTATCCTCTTGGGATAATAGCTTTTGGAACTTATCTCGTCGATCTGCATCATCAGCAAACATTTTCATAACAAACCCCTCTAAAATCATTGAGACAAGGACATTGGTGCCATTTCTCCTGTTGCGCACACCATGCTATTTGTCGATCTCTTTCGTTTAGATGTCATTTGATCATTTGGCGTTGTCAAGTAATTTGATAGTCTCTCTTTATACGTCTCGCAGCTATCAATGCTGTTGAGGATCGGTTCCAAGACGCCATCTGAGGACCATTTTTTCAATCTTGTGTGAATTGAAATATATGATCCGTATTTGCGAGGAACTTCTTTCCAAGGACAACCTGTTTCCAAAGCATATCGAATGCCATCAATAATTTTCCTATCTTCTGTTTTAATATTCCCACTGTAAGGCTGTGCAGGAATATATTGTTTCACGTAATTCCATTTGTTGTCACTCAATTCTGCGAAGCTGTCCAGGCCTTTTCTCAGATATTTGCTGACAAGATCGAAGACCATTTGTTTATCTTCGCAGGGAAATCTAGCTGAGACAGAAAGTTCTATCTTGCTATCGAATATCTTTTTAGGATATATGCCTGTTTGGTTAGGCTTTGTGGGAGATAAATTTGGATATGCATCAAAGTGCCACGGTGTTAGCTTTTCGCCTTCATGACCCAATATTCTGTAACAAAGCCAATCGTTAACCTCGGGATGCTTCTGAATCCGGTCCCCGAGAGATCTAATTATAATTGTGAGGAGCCTCTCTACATCTCTCATGGAATAAAATTCGATCCAAATTATTCCTGGCTCATTTTCTTGACAAGAATTGCAGGTTCTTATTTTAGCGTCCCAAAGAGATTGGAGAAGGAGCGCAATTTCTTCATCTACCTGTATAAACTCTTGCTCACCTGGATAGTAAACTGTAATTTGTTTATGATCGAAACTAATATCCTATTCCCTCCTTCAACCCTCTGCTGGAAATTGCCATTTAGTTCTTTATCACTAATTTTGGATTTGTCAACTCCACATTTTATAATGCATTCTCAATCTATAAAAAGTTTACTAAAATAATTATCATTAAGACGTATTATTATCGATAATTAGCACATAAGATATTATATAGTTAGTATTTCTATTTATGATATAATAAATATAAATTAATCAATTGTATATAGCATTTGATCCTTCCTCGGATCTTCCAGAGATCTAAAACAAACCATTTACGAGCAGAGAAGACGCTCCTTTGTTAAATGAAATATTCTTCCCGATGATATCATCTTATCTGGATCAGGACGATCCGGTTTTTTGGTCACACCTTGTACCAAGTACTCTTTGTTAACAGACTAGATAAGACCTTCTCCAATACTATAAATAAATATTATTTTTAAAATTAGAAATCATTCACACCACAATTTACTCCCAACATTTTCTGAAATGATAATTAAAAGAATACCGATTTATGGACTATTCGATTTACTAAAACAATATCTATATAAACATATAAACTAATATAAAATAAAAGCTGATTGATACTAATAAACTATGTACTTGGATTAACTTTATAAGTAATTATGGAAAGATTTATTTGCTTAGACGGCATATGTTTGGTACTCTATCAGATCCATGTTGAGTTTGAGGTGTCAGGGTGTTAAGCAAGGAATCTAGCGAAAATGCTATTAAATCCGGTACGGATGCTTGTGAGAATACCCACCCTTATTCTTCTGATTCATTGAAAAACGCGATCTTTCAGGAACTACGCGAAGAAGTTAAGACGCTAAAGCTCGAAATCCTCTTTCTAAAAGATGAGCTAATAAAGGACAGGCAGAGAATAATTGTTTTAGAAAGCAAGAAAAAAAGTCATGGAAAGGAAGTTAAAAAACGTGTTGATTCGATGATTCTGCTGATAAATGATTATGGCGGCTCTATGACCACATCATCTGTAAAGGCATACATGGGATTAAGTAAAGATGAGCTCTATCGAACATTAAAGTGTGCTAAGGATGAAGGTTTAATTGAGATTTTGCCAGACCCTCGTGACAGAAGAGGGCACATATTGAATATAAAGTTTCAGAAAATTAATATCTAAGTTAGATGGGTATAGTTCTTTGTAAAACGAGTCTATGCATATTTGTTACTCATTCAATATAATTGTTCTTAAACTTTACTTTTCGAAAGGTTGGCAGAATTGGTTATAACAGTTAGCAGTTATCATTGATATGTTTTTAACAAATATATGTATTATGGTCTAAAAGTATGAGTATCGTTGAATCTCCATTGGAAATAAAGGGGTAAATTAACTACTAAATTTTTTTAGCACAAAATTAAAATGTGTGAGATATACACTATTGTTTATTAAAATTAGGGTAGATGTGATATTTTAATTCTCTAAAAGATCTCCCCGCGAAAGCGAGTATCTTCTTTGAAGATTTAGTTTTAAATCTCCGTGGATCGCACCGTATTTAAATAAAAAGTTGGTTTAGAGTTCAATTACTATAATATCTCATTAAATTAAGTCGTCTGTTCTATTTAACAAACAACATTTTTACGAATATTAGTTTGTTTTCGCTGCGCTATTAATTTAAATATCCAAATTTTAAGGGCAGCAAATCCTAATGTTATCGAATTTAGCACTCCAGGTTTTCCGAAGGATCACGATTAAGTAATTCGAGAGGACTTGTCTGATGTGTCACGATTTGCTCGGTATGATCAACAGCATCCTCTTTATTGTAAAAATCATATTCGTCTTTGGAGATCTCCTGCCAACCGATCAAGACTATCTTAAAATTAGTCTCTAATAGAGAGGTTTTAAGCCAAGCAAATGGATGCGCCTCGATTACACTGCAATCGAAAAATTCCCTCCCCAATCGCTTAGTTACATAAGAAATAAAATAATATTTTTCCATTATATCCCCCTTTAGTTATTATAACCCCCGTATTGGCTGAAAAACTTTTTGGGTGAAGCAGGTAACTCGATTAGGTTTGAATTTGATATTATATAACAAATTATAGCGACGCAATCTATGGGAAAAGAGAACAATTGCTAGGTTTCCCTAGCAGTCGATGCCCTCACAGGGTGCATGGATTTTGTCGGGCACGGGATTCTCATGGAACTTTATGGTCTTCTCGGCCTCGAAGGTTCCTGTGAACATCTCGTGGGCCTTGATATCCTTGTAGAATATCTTGTGCCACTTGGCATCGGTGCCACAGGTACCATTGAAAGAGGTCTTAGTTTCCATGCCGATCAGGTGAGACGGGATATAGTATCCCTCTTTTGATGTCATTAGCTCCTCTACCAGCGTGGTGTTTCTGTCCGCATTCTTTAGCATTCCTCCCATTGTCAGCTTTTCCG